>CAZUOS010000055.1:0-7617 GCA_964621415.1 uncultured Azospirillum sp. | reverse complement strand
CGGAGCTTTATAACACATCACACTAGCTTGCGCGAGTTATGCAATGGTCTCTTGTATAGTTTGCTGCGTGTAATTTGTATTCCACAGCAAAATGATCGTCGCGCCGCCGGACGAACATGCAGTCTGTATACAGCTTAGAGGGGGCAGGAGCAAAAGGCATAGTGGTCTCTGCTCGTTATTGAGGTTTGTTCCAATATGCCACCTCCAGCCCGGCGGTGTGTGACAATTGGATGAAGATTTTAGGCCAACAGCGCCCGCGTGGCGGCGGCGACATCGGCCTCGCGCATGAGGGATTCGCCGACCAGGAAGCAATGGAAGCCCACGGCTTGCATCCGCGCAATATCGGCCGGGGTGGCGATGCCGCTTTCGCACACGCGGGTGAGGCTTGCGGGCATGCGGGGGGCGAGCGCCTCGCTGGTGGCGAGGTCAACCGCCAAGGTTTTGAGGTTGCGATTATTCACCCCCACCAGCGCCGAGGGCACATGGGCAAGGGCGCGTTCCAGCTCGGCTTCGTCATGCACCTCGACTAGCACATCCATCCCCAGCTCACGCGCGGTCGAGGCCAGCTCCTGCGCCTGAGCGTCCTCGAGCGCGGCCATAATCAGCAGAATGCAATCCGCGCCCAAGCTCCGCGCCTCGAGCAGTTGGTAGGGGTCAAGCATGAAATCCTTGCGCAGCACCGGTAGCGTGCACGCCGCCCGCGCCGCCACGAGGTACGCATCCTCGCCCTGGAAATAGGGTGTATCGGTAAGCACCGAAAGGCAGGTTGCGCCACCCTCGGCATAAGCGCGGGCGAGGTGCGCGGGGTCGAAATCCGCCCGGATCAGGCCACGGCTGGGTGAGGCTTTTTTCACCTCGGCGATCAGCCCGACGCGGCGTTCGGCGCCACGCTGCTTGAGCGCCGCATGGAAGCCGCGCGGCGGGGTGACGTGGCGCGCGCGTTCATAGAGCGTTTCCACCGATACGGCTTGCTTCTGGCGGGCGATATGGGCGCGTTTTTCCGCGCAAATGGCGTCGAGGGTGTTGGTCATGCGGTGGCCTTTGGGGTGGGGGATTCCAGAGCCTAAAGCTCCCCCCTTGAGGGGGAGCCAAAATCGTCCTTCACGATTTTGGTGGGGGGATAATTTTTTAGGCCGATTTCCCCCCACCAAAACCCAAGAGGGTTTTGGCTCCCCCGCGTGAGGGGAGCTTTAGGCCCTGGAAGCTGAATGCGATTGCGTGGCCTCATGTGTGGCTGGCCTCGATCAATTGCGCGAGCTTACGCGCCGCGTCGCCGCTGGTGATGGCGCGGCGGGCGAGGGTGACGCCTTCGCGCAAATCGGTGACGGCGCCTGCCACGTGCAGCAACGCCGCGCTGTTGAGCAGCACCGCATCGGCATAGGGGCAGTCGAGCCCGCCGAGTACGTCGCGCAGCGCGCGCGCGTTCTGGTGCGCGTCGCCCCCGACGAGCGCCCGGCCCGCATGGGTCGGCAGTCCCACATCCTCGGGCATCAGGGTCGAGAAGCTGAAGCGTCCGTCATTCAGCCGCACATAATGGCTGATGCCGGTGATGGAGCATTCGTCCGTTCCGTCATCGCCATGCACCACCATGGCTTGCGTGCGGCCAAGCAATTCTGCCGCCTCGGCCATGATGGCGTTGAGCGATGCATCATACGTGCCGATGAGCTGACGCTTCACCCGCGCGGGGTTGCATAACGGCCCCAGCAGGTTGAAGATGGTGCGACGATTGAGCGCTTTGCGCACCGGGGCGACCGTCGCAAACCCCGGGTGGAACAGTGGCGCATAAAGGAAGGTGATGCCGGTTTGCTCGAAGATTTTGGCGCAGTGTTCGGGGCGGGTGGCGGTCTCGACCCCGAGCGCCTCGAGTACATCGGCCGAGCCTGCGCGCGAGCTGACCGCGCGGTTGCCGTGCTTGGCCACGCGCACGCTGCAGGCCGCGACCACGATCGCCGTGGCGGTGGAGATGTTGTAGGTGTTGCGGCCATCGCCGCCCGTGCCGCAGCAATCCACCGCGTCCGGCGCTTCGGGGAAGGGGAGGGCGCGCGCCATCGCCGCATCCGCTGCGCCCGCGAGCTGTTCGGGCGTGATGCGCTCGGCGCTCAGCAGATGTAGCTCGGCGACGGCGGCATCGCCGATGATGTCGCCATCCATCAAGGCGCCGATGCGGGCTTCCATGTTCGCGCGGGCGGTCATAACACGTCCAGAAAGTTTTTGAGCAAGGCGTGGCCATGCTCGGAGGCAATGCTCTCCGGGTGGAACTGTACGCCGAATACCGGCTGGGTTTTGTGTTGCAGGCCCATGATCAGGCCGTCCTCGGTTTCGGCGGTGATGTCGAGGCAGTCTGGCAAGCTCGCGCGCTCCACGATCAACGAATGGTAGCGCGTGGCGAGAAATGGCGAGGGCAGCCCGGCAAATACTCCCTTGCCGGTGTGCTGGATCGGGCTGGTTTTGCCATGCATCACCGCCGGGGCGCGCACCACTTTGCCGCCATACGCCTGACCGATGGATTGATGGCCCAGGCACACGCCAAACAGCGGGATTTCCCCCTGATTCTCGCGCAGCAGGGCAAGGCAGACGCCTGCATCCTCTGGCGTGGCAGGGCCGGGGGAAATGACGATGCCGTGCGGCTTGCTGGCCAGCAGCTCGCGCGCGGATTTGGCGTCGTTACGCACCACTTCTACCTTGGCACCCAGCGCGCTGAAATAATGCACCAGATTGTAGGTGAAGCTGTCGTAATTATCGATGAGAAGAATCGTTTTCATAGGCTGGCCGCCAGCTATAGAGCGCCCTGTGCACGGGGTCAATCGTTTCGCCAAGGCGCTGCTTGTACTCCTGCCGCGATGCTGCTACGACGCGGGCATGAAAACGGCTGAAACACTGGTTCCCCCTTCCATCGCACCGCTGCTTGAGGCGGCACTTGCCGAGGATATCGGCCCCGGCGATATCACCGGCAATGCGGTCATCCCCGAGGGGATGCAGGCGACGCTTTCCATGCGCGCGCGGGCGGCTATCACCGTGTGTGGGCTGGTCTATCTGCCGGAATTATTTGCCCGCATCAGCCCGTCCGTCACGGTCGAGCTTCAGGCGCGCGAGGGAGAAGCGGTCGCGGCCGGCGCAACGCTTGCGACGCTGCACGGCCCGGCGCGGGCGCTGCTCGCGGGCGAGCGCACGGCGCTTAATCTGGTGCAGCAGCTTTCCGGCGTGGCGACGCTCGCCGCGCGTTATGTGGCTGCGGTGGCGGGCACGCGCGCCCGCATCCTCGATACGCGCAAAACGATTCCGGGTTTGCGCGCCTTGCAGAAATACGCTGTGCGCTGCGGCGGTGGGCAAAATCACCGTATGGGGCTTCACGATGCGGTGCTGATTAAAGATAATCACATCGCCATTGCCGGGGGGGTACGCGCGGCGGTCGAAGCGGTGCAGGCGTCATTGCAAGCGGAGCGAGGCAATCCAGGAATATCGGCTGGATTGCGTTGCTCCGCTCGCAATGACGTTCCCTTGCTCGAAGTGGAATGCGACACGCTGGCGCAGCTGGATGAGGCACTGGCTTGCGGCGTCGCCCGTGTGTTGCTCGATAATATGGACCCCGTGACCCTGGCCGAGGGGGTGCGCCGCGCCCATGCAAAGGGCGCGGAGGTTGAGGCTTCGGGCAATGTCAGCCTCGAGACGGTGGCCGCGATTGCCGCCACAGGGGTAGATTTTATTTCCGTCGGCAAGCTGACCCATTCCGCCCCAGCGGTGGATATTGGGCTGGATGAGGCGTAGGGGGGCGCGCGATGGCTATTCAATTCCATCCTCGCGCTGGTATGGTGCTGATTTGTAATTTTTCTACAGGTTTCGAGCCACCGGAAATGGTAAAAATAAGGCGCGTGATTGTGGTCTCCAAAGGAGATCACAATAAGCACGGTGTTTGTACCGTGGTGCCGTTCAGCACAACGCCACCGACACAACTCCAGCCGTTCCACGTCGAGTTCCCGCCAAAGCGCTATCCCTTTTTGCATTCGGAAGTGAGCTGTTGGGCGAAATGCAATATGATTAATACGGTTGCCATGCGGCGGTTGGATAGAATCCGTGTGGGGGGTGAGTATCAATCTCCAAGCTTGAATAAGGAAGACTTATCAAGGATATACGATGCCATTCTTTCGGTGTTTGACAGGTGAGCGTCTGCGCGCTAGAATGCAGAAGTAATCCGTTAAATCGGGCTTGAAGCCCCGCCACTGAGCGGGGCTTAATTTTTTGGATTTTCTGCGGCCCCTTCGCCATGTCTGTCGATGTCATTACCTTCGGTTGCCGCCTGAACACCTATGAAAGCGAGGTGATGAAGGCGCATGCGGAAAAAGCAGGCCTCGGCAATGCGATCATTTTTAACACCTGCGCGGTGACGGCACAGGCCGAAAAGCAAGCGCGTCAGGCGATTCGCAAGGCGCGGCGCGAGCACCCGGAGGCGCAGATTATCGTCACCGGTTGCGCGGTGCAAATCAAGCCCGAAAGCTTCGCCAGTATGGACGAGGTGGACGCCGTGCTCGGCAATGCCGAGAAGATGGAGGCGGGGCAGTGGGAAGCAGTCACCAGTCACCAGTCGCCAGTCACCAGTGGGCGCACGCTGACCCCTGACCTCTGGCCGCTGGCCTCTGAGAAAACCCGAGTGAACGACATCATGAGTGTGCGCGAGACCGCGTCGCACCTGGTGACCTCGTTCGAGGGACGGGCGCGCGCATTCGTACAGGTGCAGAATGGCTGCGATCATCGTTGCACCTTCTGTATTATCCCGTTCGGGCGTGGCCCGTCGCGTAGCGTGCCGATGGGCGAGATCGTGACGCAGGTGCGCGCGCTGGTCGCAGCGGGCTATCACGAGGTGGTGTTCACCGGCGTTGATGTCTCGGATTATGGGCGCGATCTTCCCGGCGCGCCGACGTTAGGGCAGATGATGCGCCGCGTGCTGGCCGCGGTGCCGGAGCTGAAGCGCCTGCGTCTTTCCTCCATCGACGCGGTGGAGGTGGACGCGGATTTATACCGCCTCATCGCCGAGGAGCCACGGCTGATGCCGCATCTGCATGTCAGCCTGCAAGCGGGGGACGACCTGGTGCTCAAGCGCATGAAGCGGCGGCATTCGCGCGGCGATATTCTCGATTTCTGCGACCGGGTGCGGGCTTTGCGGCCCGATATTGTCTTCGGCGCGGATATCATCGCCGGATTTCCGACCGAGACGGATGCGATGTTCGAGAACACGCTGAAGCTCGTCTCGGAAGTGGGGCTGACCTATCTGCATGTGTTCCCCTATTCGGCGCGCAGCGGCACCCCGGCGGCGAAAATGCCGCAAGTGCCGATGGCCATACGCAAAGAGCGCGCAAGCCGCTTACGCGCAGCGGGGGCCGAGCAAGTGGCGCGCTATTACCAATCGCTCATCGGGCGTAGCCTTGAAGTGGTGGTGGAGCAAGATGGTGTCAGTGGCCATGCGGAAGGGTTTGCCTTGGTGAAATGGGCGGATGCAAAGCCAATTGGATCGTTGCAACGTGTGACCATCGCGTGGGCGGATGGGGATGCGTGCCATGGCTTCGATCTTTCTGAGAAATTAGCTAAAATCCAAGCTTGATGCTGTTGACTCGTGCGCGCGTTTTGCTACCATGAGATGCATTAGGTGGGCATTTCATCGCTTGGCGGCCACCTTGACCCAGCAGATGCTGGGGAACCGGTCTAAGCGCGGCTCTTCCTAAAAGGGCCGTTGGCCGCCTCGATGCTGCTCTCTGTTCTTGCACATACAGGAGAGTCACATGAGTAGCACACCTGTCTATAAGCGCCGCGACTCGTACATCTTTACCAGCGAGTCTGTCTCCGAAGGGCATCCGGATAAAATCTGCGACCAATTATCGGACGCGATTGTGGATGCGTGTCTTGCCGATAACCCCGAGGCGCGTTGCGCGATTGAAACACTCGTCACCACCAACCAGGTGGTTATCGCGGGGGAATATCGCGGCGCGGATTCGGTGACGCCGGTGCGGATGGAAGAGATCGTCCGCCAGACGGTGAAGCATATCGGCTACGCACAGCGCGGCTTCAGCTGGAACACGCTGAAGCTCGAAAATTATGTCCATGCGCAATCGGCGGATATCGCCATGGGGGTCGATTCCAGCGGCAACAAGGACGAAGGCGCGGGCGACCAGGGCATTATGTTCGGCTATGCCTGCCGCGAAACGCCGGACCTTATGCCCGCCGCGATTTACTACTCGCACCGCATTCTGCACGCGCTCTCGGGCGGTCGCCGCAGTGGCCGTTTCTCAGGCATTCTGCCGGATGCCAAAAGCCAGGTGAGCCTGGAGTACCGCGAGGGCAAGCCGGTGCGCGCCACATCGGTCGTGGTCTCGACCCAGCATGCGTTGAACATGCCGCAAGACAGCATCCGCGATATTGTGCGCGGCGTGGTAAAAGAAGTGCTGCCTGAAGGCTGGATGCCGACGGAAGACCAACTCTTCGTGAACCCGACCGGGCAATTCGTCATCGGCGGGCCGGATGGCGATACGGGCCTCACGGGCCGCAAGATTATTGTCGATACGTATGGCGGTGCGGCCCCGCATGGCGGCGGCGCGTTCTCGGGGAAGGACCCCACCAAGGTCGATCGTTCGGCGGCGTATGCCGCACGCTACCTCGCCAAAAACGTGGTGGCTTCGGGTTTGGCAGAGCGTTGCACCATTCAGCTTTCCTATGCCATTGGCGTGTCGCGTCCGGTATCGTTCTATGTGAACACCCACGCTGCGCCGAAGGTAGACCCCGAACGGCTCGAGGTCGTGCTGCAGGAGCTGGTGGATCTCAGCCCGCGCGGCATCCGCACCCATTTGCAGCTCAACCGTCCCATCTATCAACAAACCGCGAGCTACGGCCATTTCGGCCGCAACCCCGGCGAGGATGGCAGTTTCAGCTGGGAGAAGACGGATCTCGTCGATGCCCTGCGCCGCGAGTTCGGTGTGAGTGCTGCGGCGTGAGTGGCGAGGGCCACTGCAAAGCTGGAAGCGTGAATGCGTTGAAGGATGGGCGTCATCCCGGCCAAGCGAAGCGCGTGCCGGGATCTCCCGACGCAGGCAGAGGCTAAAACAGCGGTTATTTTAGGCTCAGGCAGTGTCGGGAGATTGGCTGCGCCTCTCTCCGTTTCGCTTCGGATCCAGGACGAGCCCGGGATTGACGCCCATCCTTCAGCGTTTTTTTCATGGGCTAACCCTGCGCGAACTATTGCCAAGCGGGATATCCGTCTGCTAGCCTCGCCCCATGAAACAGGAATGGCGCGTGGTGGCGATGGTAGCGGCGATGTTCGGGGCTTGTCCGGCACACGCGCTGCCTGCCTGCGCCCCGAGTGCGAGCATCAAGCCGTTTGATTACCCCGGCGAGCGCGCGATCCCAACCACGAACAACCTCATGCTGCCGACCGGAAAGGCGATTCCCGCCGCCGGGCAAGAGCTGCTGATCGAGGGGCAGGTGCTCGACCAGCATTGCGCCCCCGTGGCCGAAGCGGTGGTGGAATTATGGCAAGCCAGCCCGTTTGGTCGCTATCTGCTGGCCGGGCCGGAACAGATTGCCGAAGTGGCGCCCACGTTCGCCGGCGCCGGGCGCACCTATACCGACCATGCG
>CAZUOS010000054.1:3343-7623 GCA_964621415.1 uncultured Azospirillum sp. | reverse complement strand
GCACCCACTTACCCCCCCTTCGACCCCTGCCGCAAGCGGCTCGCCTTCGGCTACGCACACTCATACCGGCCCTCCGCACCCACTTACCCCCCCTTCGACCCCTGCCGCAAGCGGCTCGCCTTCGGCTACGATCCCCACCCTGCCACCGCGCACCACAGCGCTTGGGGCTCTGCTCGCGCATGTGACGGGCGAGGCGAACGCCGAGACCTTCCAGCCGATGAATGTCAATTTCGGCCTGTTTACGCCGCTCGAAGGCCGGGTAAAAAAGGACCAGCGCCCCAACGCTTACTGCCAACGCGCCCTCGCAGATTTGGCTGTTTGGCTTTAGCTCTTGCTTTTGCCGATCAATCCGCTACTGGTTGAACGATCAACCAGTATAACGGGAGGCCCGCATGGCACGCCCCAATGTGAAAGATAAGCGCAAAGCCCAGTTGATTGGCGCGGCGCTCGACTCCATCGCAAAACGCGGGCTGATGGAAACCACCATCACGCATATCAGCAAAGGCGCCGGCATGAGCCGGGGCATCGTCAATTTTTACTTCACCAGCAAGGAGATGATGCTGCGCGAGGCGCTCAAAACCCTGATCGATGAGTATGAGGCCGAGTGGCGCGAAGCCTTTCTCAAGGCCAATGGCGAGGCGACTGAGCGCCTACAAGCGCTCATCATCATCCATTTCAGCAAGAAATTATGCTCGGCCAAACGGCTCAACATTATGTCGGTCTTCTGGGGGCATGCGGCCACGCAAGCGGCCTACCGCCACCTGCTCGAGGCGGCGGATCAGCGGATCGAAACCGCCCTCACCGAAACCATTGCCCATG
The DNA here is from genome assembly GCA_964621415.1 of uncultured Azospirillum sp. Classification (GTDB taxonomy): domain Bacteria; phylum Pseudomonadota; class Alphaproteobacteria; order Rickettsiales; family UBA3002; genus QFOX01. The sequence continues at coordinate 6,804 of CAZUOS010000054.1, read as the reverse complement.
CGCTCTCGAGCCCGCTGGAGGAGGCGCGCAACGTCGCCACCCAGCTGCACGCGCTGATTCGCGGCCTGTGGCTGAGCTTCTTGCTGAACCCGAAAGACAGCCTGCGCGAGGAACTCATCGCCCATGCACTGAGCTATATCGACCGCGTGGCAGGCGCCCCCGTGCGCATTGTGCGCGACCATACGGTGGCGGTAGCCATCGCCCCTGAAGCGCCGAAGGAAGCGCCCAAAGCCAAGCCAAAGGCCAAAAAGTCCGAAGCGGCAGGGCAAATGGATATCGAGGATTTATTCAGCCGAAGTCTGTAGCGTGTGCAGGGATTCGAGCCCCGGCACCATCCCCATCCAGAGCTGAAACAGAAACGCCACAGCAATTGCCAACCCATAGGGAATGGGCTGTTTACGCGTCAGCAACCGTGGCAGGGGCTTGCCACGCTTCACCCAGAAGGGCGGCAGGGTAAGGCGCATCAGCCCCACGAGCGCCACCAGCGCCGCACCGAAAATCGCCGTCAGGAAAAACAGCATTACGCTGGTCATGCTCCACCCCGTCCAGAAACTGAGGGCGACGAGCAGCTTCACGTCGCCCCCGCCCATCAGCCCCAGGGCGAACAACCCAAACCCCACCACCAGCACAATCCCCACCGCGCCGAGCGCCGGCAGCGGGTTGATCGGCAACGCCAGACACGCCGCCACATAGAGCAGCAGCAGGCAGCCATTCAGCGTGTTGGGGATGACATAGCGCGAAGCGTCGCTCACCACCACCCACAGCATCAGCAGCGAGAGCGCGATGGCGAAGAGTTGCGGCAAGGCCGGATGCGTGAGAAAAGCAAGCATAGAACGGTCTTTCCCGATACGTTATCCACGTGCAACCCTGCCGATGCTTTTTTCGCATCTTGCGCTTGTGTTGCTACCTCGCATGGGTTAATTTGCAACACTCAACCATAAAAATGCTGGTGCATCGCCTATGCAACCGTCGTCCACCACTCCCTCCGCCGACGCACCCCGCCGTGCCCATATCTTTGTGATTGGCAACGAAAAAGGCGGCTCGGGTAAAACCACCACCAGCATGCACCTGATTGTGGCGCTGCTGCGCCTGGGGTTCAAGGTGGGCAGCATGGATAATGATGCCCGCCAGCGCTCCCTCAGCCGCTATATCGAAAACCGCAAGGCCACCATGGCGTCCGAAGGCGCAACCCTGCCTCTGCCCGCCCATGTGGTGATTCAGCGCAGCCCCTTCCCCACGGTGATGGAGGCCGAGGCCGACGAGCGCGACCGCTTCACCCGCGCCCTTGCCCGCCTGCTCGCCAATTGCGACTTTGTGGTGATCGACTCTCCCGGTAGCGACAACTACCTCTCGCGCCTGGCCCATTCCTTTGCCGATACGGTGATTACCCCCATCAACGACAGTTTTGTCGATCTCGACGTGCTGGCAGCGATTGATGGCAAGAGCCTCGGCATCACCAAGCCTAGCATCTACAGCGAAATGCTGTGGGAGCAAAAGCTCCTGCGCGCGCGGCGCGACCGTGGCGCGATCGACTGGGTGGTGATGCGCAACCGCCTGAGCAACCTCGACGCGCGCAACAAACGCATGATTACGCAAGTGATGCAGGATTTGTCGCGCCGGCTGGGCTTCCGCCTGGCGCCCGGCTTCTCCGAGCGGGTGATTTTCCGCGAGCTGTTCCTGCTGGGGCTGACCGTGCTCGACGTGGTCGAGACCAAAAAAGGCGGCACCACGCTTTCCATGTCGCATCTGGCGGCGCGTCAGGAAGTGCGCGATTTGCTCAAGGCACTCAAAATCCCCGCGATTGATGAGCGCATCGCCCAGGTGCGCGTCGGCGGGGGCGACGTGTTGACCGATCCCAAAATCGCGCCGGAAGTGCCGGTCGCTTCCGCGCAAGCAGCGGCCGAACCCACGCCCACCGCCATAACCGAATCCACTGCCCCCACCCCCGCGGAGGACGAGTCACTCCCTCACCTCGGGGCAACGATTGACTCCACGCACGCCGCTGCTGGGGCTCAGGCAATCGTTGCGGCCTAGTAGATAGTAGACACCCCCCACCGGTCGCTTTGTTTATGCACCTTCCCGCTGCTTCCCTTTTTCGTGCCTACGACGTGCGTGGCATTGTCGGTGAAACCCTCTCGGCACAGGATTTTCTTGCCATTGGTCAGGCGTTCGCCAGCCACGTGGCCGAGGTAGCGCAAACCCGCACGCCGGTCATCGTCGCCGTGCGCGATGGGCGCGACAGTTCGCCCAACCTTGCGGAATCCTTCATCGAGGGCATGCTGCATGCGGGCGCGCGCGTGCTGGATGCGGGGCTAGGCCCCACGCCGCTATGCTATTTCGCCACCCACCATCTGGGGGCCGATGGCAGCGTGATGATTACCGGCTCGCACAATCCGCCCAGCCATAACGGCGCCAAGTTCATGTGCGATGGCAAAAGCCTCTACGGTGCAGCGCTGGCCAGCCTGCGCGATCGTATCGAGCGCGGCGAGCTGCTGCATTCGCGCGGCGTACGCGAAAATGTCGATGTGCTGGACGAATATGTCTACGAGCTGAAACAGGTGCTCGCGCCAAGCCGCGCGCTCGATACGCTCGCCATCGGCTGGGATGCGGGCAACGGCGTGGCGGGCATCGCGGTCGAGCCGCTGCTGAAGGGGGCTGGCGCCAAGCATCGCCCGCTGTTCCTCGCGCCGGATAGCCGCTTCCCGAACCACCACCCTGACCCCTCCGTGGCGGCCAACCTCGCCCTGCTGCAAGCAGCCGTGCGTGAGCATCAGCTGGCGCTCGGTGTCGCGTTCGATGGCGACGGCGACCGCATGGGCGCGGTGGATGACCTTGGGCGCATTGTCTCGCCCTATCATGTGCTGATGCTGCTGGCCGCCGATGTGCTGGCCCGCACGCCTGGCGCCACCGTGATGGCGGATGTCAAAACCTCGGGCCATTATTTCCGCCAGGCGGAAGCCTTGGGCGGCACCCCGCTCATGTGGCTCACGGGGCATGCGCATATCAAAACCAAAATGGCCGAAATCGGTGCCAAGTTCGCGGGCGAAGCCAGCGGCCACCTGTTCTTTGCCGACGAATATTACGGTTTCGACGATGGTATCTACGCTGCCCTGCGCCTCATTCGTCTGGTGGCGGAATCCGGTAAAAAACTGAGCGCGCTGGTGGATGCTTTGCCCCAAATCCATGCCTCGCCCGAGATGCGCATCGCCTGCGCCGATGACCGCAAGTTCGGCCTCATCGACCAGCTGGGCGAAGCCTTCCCCGAAGCCGCGATGCTCGATGGTGTGCGCGTCACCACGCCGGATGGCTGGTGGCTCGTGCGCGCCAGCAACACGCAGGCCGCCCTCTCGGCCCGCGCGGAAGGCAACGACGACGACGCCCTCGCCCGTGTAATGCAGGCCATGGAAACCGCCCTCGCCGCCCATGGCATCTCCCTTCACGATACCGTGGGGCACTAATGC
>CAZUOS010000054.1:0-3243 GCA_964621415.1 uncultured Azospirillum sp. | reverse complement strand
CTCACCCTCACCATCACGCCGGAAATGGCGGGCCAACGGCTGGATAAAGCCCTCAGCGTGGCGTTTGCCGAGCTGAGCCGCGCCCGCGTGCAGAAGCTGATCGAGGAAGGTGCCGTGAGCCGCAGCGCCGTGGGCGGCGCGCCGCATGTCGCCAGCGCTTCGGCCAAGGTGAAAGCGGGCGAGACCTACGAGCTTATCCTCCCCGAGACCAAAGCGCTCGACCTCACCCCCGCGCCGGAAATTACGCTTGATGTGGTGTACGAGGACGAAGACATCATCATCATCAATAAACCGGCGGGCCTCACCGTTCACCCCGCCGCCGGTACCCGTGCCGATACGCTGGTGCATGCGCTGCTCGCCCATTGCGGCGAGAGCCTCTCGGGCATTGGCGGGGTGGCGCGCCCTGGCATCGTGCACCGGATTGATAAAGACACGAGCGGCCTCCTCGCCGTCGCTAAAAACGACGCGGCGCATCAGGCGCTATCGGCGCAGCTGAAGGATCGTTCCCTCACCCGCACCTATCTCGCCTATTGTTGGGGGGCGCTCACGCCACGTACCGGCTTCATCGAGGCACCGATTGCCCGCAACCCGCGCGACCGCAAGGCCATGGCGGTGGTCGAGGGTGGCAAACACGCGCTGACGCATTACGAAACCCTCACCACCTACCACGCGAAGGGCAGCATCACGCCGCTGGCCAGTAAGGTGCTGTGCGAACTGGAAACAGGCCGCACGCACCAGATTCGCGTGCATTTCACCCACCAGAAATGCCCGCTGGTGGGCGACCCCGTCTATGGCCAACGCTGGAGCCAGCGCCTGCAACGGCTGCGCGCGGCAGGCTATAAACTTTCCGAAGCAACGATTCAGTTTCTCGCAGGCTTTCACCGCCAGGCGCTACACGCCACAGGCCTTCAGCTCATCCACCCGCGCAGCGGCGCGCTAATGGAGTTCGAGATCCCCCTCCCGCCCGACCTGCTAGCGCTGGAGGCGCAACTAGAATCCTGTTTTAATCATTAAATTACAAACGACAGATGATGAGATAAGGTTATAGTTTGCGGTCCCATCTCCATCACCATCGGTGCAGTGATCGGTTAGCTTATGCGGATTATAGCTATAGCGAAAGAAGGTGGTGATAAACCCGGTCGAGGGCATACCATCATCCAGTTTTTTATCGATGTTCCAAGCTTCCTCGGGCTTTAACACCTCTGTCTCGGGTGGATTGACAGACTGCGCCCCACCAAAAATATAGGCATTCCCGTAATTGCCATTCCAGGTTATAGAACTGCCCGACTGGTTGCCCCAATACTCGACCGAATACCCCGTATTGGCGATCCTTCCTCGGGGCGCATTACTTCCCGGAACCGCCCCCCGGCCCGAGGCAGTGCTTGAAGGCCCCGCCCTTCCGGTATAACTCCCCTCGATCAAGCCTGCTTTGGCTAAATGCAGCCAGAATTGGAATATCTCGTCTGGCACATCACCCGCAACGCTCGCGCTGGAGGGCATAATCTGGCCATTCCCATCCCCATTACACACACCCGTCCCCGCTTTATCGCCTGGCGCACATAAGGTGCCACCGGGCCAGAACGTCTGGGCGTTAGCCATATCTCCCGGAAGCGCCATATACTTATCGCGGAACGAATAAATAGCAGTATTAAACCGAGAAATATCCTGCGACACACTTCGCAGCTCCGCCGCTCGAATCAGCGACTGCCCCGAAAGGACACCACCCGCTAATAACCCGAGAATCACCAATACAATGGACAGCTCAATGAGACTAAACCCCGCACGCTGACCGTTGACTCGAAAACGCATACACATCCGCCCACAATAAACGCTGTGATGCAAATTGTACCATTGCCAGCGCTTCAAATCCATAGGTTTAGCGGATACCGCCGCAACGCGTCCTACTCCGCCTTGCGCACAATAACAGCATACCAACCCAGCCCGTCATATTCCTGATAGCCGATGGTGCGGGCGAAGGCGATGAGGTTGCCTTGATCGTCCTGATAGGCGCCTTTTTGCTTGCCGCCCGTCACGAGCGGGAAGGTCGAGAGCAGCCCCTGCCCGTCCGACGCGGCGATAACGCGCAGGTTTGCGTCCAGCAGCATTACCAGCGTGTGGCTCCATTCATCGGCGGTGAGGTTCGGCTCGTCGCGCACGATACAGCGGGCCTGATTCTCCCAATCGAAATACACCCCAAGCACGCCGAGCGTTTCGCCGTTTAGGTCGCCCCCACGGCGCACGCTGGCCGAATAGACCGCCATCAACCGGTTATGGTGCAGCGGGCAGGCATAGATATCGTCCACCGCGTATTGGTCGCCGCTGCTATGGCGCACCGCCTCGCGGAACCAGCGGGTTTGGCCCACATCGCGCCCGATCACCTCGCTGCCATATTGCGAGCTGGCGATAATTTTCCCCTGCGCATTCACCAGCACCAGGTTGGAATAGACCGAGTAAAACCGGTTGATGATGGCAAGCCGCTGGTTCGCATATTCAAGCGCATCCGCCGTCGGGTTTTCAAGACAGCTGAAAAACGCCGTATCGGTCGCCCACCAGCGGCAATCCGCCGTGCGTTCATAAAGGTTGCGCACAATCAACTGCACCAGCGTTTGCGACATTTCATACAGCCGCCCATGCTCGGCCCCCAAAAACTCACGCGCGAGATCGGCCGTTTGGTTTTGCAGTTTCGTGAGAAAGACTGTGCGCAGCTCTTTCGAGCTATCCGCCGCTTGTTTGGCGAGGTTTTTCACTTCGGACGCGACCACGGCAAAGCCCTTGCCCATATCGCCCGCCCGCGCGGCCTCGATGGTGGCATTCAGCGCCAGCAAGTTGGTCTGCGAGGCGATCCCCTCGTTGGTGCGAGCGAACTTACGCACTTCCGTCTGGATCGTGGAAATAATGGCCTCGATTTCACCTGAACGCATGGCGTGCCCTCTTGCTGAACTATCCGTCTCCTATGCTAGGAGCATGCCACCATGTTCTCAACTAACGCCGTGCATAATCTGCCGCAGCGCAACATTACGCGCTAGGGGTGACGTTTTTATGCCACGCTTGGGAACTGCCCGCTCATGCCTCAGAAGGGGGCCATCACACGTCATTGCGAGCGGAGCGACGCAATCCAGTCGATAAACGATCTTAGCATTTTTACAACACCTCCGGGCGATTCATTCGTAAAAACTAAACCCGCACGTGTGTTTGCTTTGACCTTCGCGCGCCACCCGCGTTAAGCGTGGAGGGAGAAGATGA
>CAZUOS010000053.1:3980-7626 GCA_964621415.1 uncultured Azospirillum sp. | reverse complement strand
TGCACACCACCACGGTGCGTAAGCAATCATGGCCAATGAACGGGGTCAGCTTATCGTACACCCGGGTGAGGTTCACCGTCACCATCACCTCCACCTTGGCATCGCGGATCTGGTGCTCAATCTCGTGCGGCGAGTAGAGCGGATTAAAATTAACCACCGTCCCCCCCGCTTTCAGGATGGCGTAATAGCACATCACGAATTGCGGACAGTTGGGCATAAAAAGCCCCACTCGCGCGCCCTTGCCAACACCGCGATCGCGCATCCCTTGCGCAATCCGGTTCACCATATCGAGCAGCTTGCGATAGCTATAGGTCTTGCCGAAAAACTCGAGCGCGGTCTGATCGGGCCATTGCAGCGCCGCATTTTCAAGCAGCTGATAGAGCGGCTGGCCGGTAAACTGCTGATGCCAGCTCACATTGGGCGGATAACTGGCTTCCCAGGGGTAATACACGTGCGAACTCCCCATTTTTGGCTGGCCCCGTGCGTTGTCGCCTGCGCTCATTGGAGGTTAAGGCGTCATCCTGGGCTTGTCCCGGGATCTCCTGAAACTTGCCCGAGCGGAAATCCGACTTGGATTCAGTCTCAGGATACGTCGGGAGATCCCGGGACAAGCCCGGGATGACGCCTTAACCCAGAACCGGCTGCAGATTTCACCGCGCGGGAGGCCCCATTTTTTCTTGTCATCCCACTATGCGTGTTTTAAGGCTTCGCGTCAAATGGACATGATGCAGAGCAACACCCCGATCACTACCGATGTCGCCATTATCGGCGCCGGGCCGGTCGGGCTGTTCGCGGTGTTTGAACTCGGCATGTTAAAAATCTCCGCGACGGTGATCGACACCCTGCCCGCCGTGGGGGGCCAGTGCAGCGCCCTCTACCCCGAGAAACCGATCTACGATATCCCCGGCTTTCCCGCCATTAACGCTCAGGATTTAATCGATAATCTGTCGAAACAAGCGGCCCCCTTCGCGCCGCGCTACGTACTGGGTGAACAGGTAGTCGCGGTAGAAAAACTGGCAACTGGCAACTGGCAACTGGCAACCAACAAAAACACCGTCATCCATGCCAAAGCCATCCTTATCGCCGCTGGCTGCGGCGCGTTTGGCCCCAACCGCCCACCACTGGCAGGGATCGAGCAGTTCGAGGGCACCAGCGTGCATTACATGGTCGCCCGCCGCGAGGATTTCCGCGACCAAACCCTGGTCATCGCCGGGGGCGGCGACTCGGCCGTCGATTGGGCCGTTTCGCTAGCGGAATTAGCCCGTAAAATCTACGTGATTCACCGCCGCGACAAGTTCCGCGCCGCGCCCGACATGGTCGAGAAAATGCACGCCCTCGCCGCGAGCGGCAACATCGAGCTGGTCGTGCCCTATCAGCTCGAGGCCCTTGAACCACGAACCCCGAACCACGCGTCAGGTGCTGCGCTTGCCGCCGTCACCGTCAAGAGCATGGACGACGAACTGCGCACGCTTCCGGCCGACCATCTGCTCGCCTTCTTCGGCCTGTCGATGGAGCTGGGCCCCATCGCCGAATGGGGTCTGAACTTCAGCGAGAACCATATCGCGGTCGAACGCGGCACCATGTGCACCAACATCCCCGGCATCTTCGCCATTGGCGACATCGCCACCTACGACCATAAATTAAAGCTCATTCTCTGCGGCTTTGCCGAAGCCGCCGCCGCCGCCCACGCCATCCGCGATATCGTCTACCCCGACACCGCCTATCACTTCGAGTATTCGACGAGTAAGGGAGTGAGCAACTAGCCGAGTGTGTCATGCCGAAACAAGTTCGGCATGATACACTCTGCAATTAAGTGAATGACAATCCGCACCGATGGGCTATAAGCGCGGGCATGAACGCAGCACTCATCGATGGAAAAGCCTTTGCCGCCCGCCTGCGCGAGAACATTGCTGCAGGTGTCGCTTCGGTGAAAGCCGAGCACAACCTCACCCCCGGCTTGGCTGTAATCCTCGTGGGGGAAGACCCGGCGAGCCAGGTCTATGTGCGCAACAAGGGCAAGGCGTGTCAGGAAGTGGGCATGGCCTCGTTCGAGACCCTTCTACCCGCCACCACCACGCAAAGCGAACTGCTGGCCGAAGTCGCACGCTATAATGCCGACCCGGCGGTCGATGGCATCCTCGTGCAGTTGCCGTTGCCCCAACATCTCGATGCGGATGCCGTCATTCAGGCGATCAGCCCGGCGAAGGATGTCGATGGCTTTCACATCGAAAACGCCGGACGCCTCGCGGTGGGCCAAGCCGGGCTGGTGCCCTGCACCCCGCTCGGCTGCCTGCTACTGCTGAAGGACGCACTCGGCGATCTCTCGGGCAAGCACGCGGTGGTGCTGGGGCGCAGCAATATCGTCGGCAAGCCCATGGCGCAATTGCTGCTGAAGGAATCCTGCACCGTCACCATCTGCCATTCGCGCACGCGCGATTTGCCGGGCGAAATCGCCCGCGCCGATATCCTCGTCGCCGCCATCGGCAAGCCCGAGTTTGTGCAAGGGGAATGGATCAAGCCCGGTGCCTGTGTCATTGATGTGGGGATTAACCGCGTCGCCCGTGCGGATGGCACCACGAAACTCGTCGGCGATGTGGCCTTTGCCAGCGCTGCCGCACGTGCAGGCGCCATCACCCCCGTCCCCGGCGGGGTGGGGCCCATGACCATCGCCTGCTTATTGCGCAACACCCTGCAAGCCGCCTGTGCCGCACGCGGGGTGGTGTTTGTGCTGAGCAAGTAGGCGGTCATCCTGAGCGGAGCGAAGGATCGGGTGGAGATCGTCAAACCCGATCCTTCGCTATCGCTCAGGATGACACTCTAACCCACCATCTCCCACAATGGGTTTTTCAGCTTCGCGAGCATTGCTTTATGCGCCGCGAGTTCTTCGCTGGTGGGGGGGAATTGCCGCGCGGGGATATCGGTATGGCCGCTGAAGGCGAGGGGTTCGTGATTCGTGATTCGTGATTCGTGATTCGGCGAAGCCGCAGGCTTCGCGAGCAAACTGCTCTGCCGCCCACCCTTCAGCTCGAGATACACATCGGCGAGCAATTCCGCATCGAGCAACGCGCCGTGCTTGGTGCGCGCCGAAAGGTCAATACCAAACCGTTTGCACAACGCATCGAGATTCGCCGGGCTGCCGGGAAACATTTTGCGCGACATCAGCACCGTGTCCGTCGCCCGCGCGGGGGCGAAGCTCGGCAGGCCGAGCTGGTCCAGCTCGTAATTTAAAAACTTCAAATCAAACGCCGCGTTATGAATGACGAGCGGCGCGTCGCCCACGAACTCGAGAAATGCCCGCGCCACCACCTTAAAAGTTGGCTTATCCTTGAGGAACGCACCCGAAAGCCCATGGATGCGTTCGGCCTCGGGCGGCATGTCGCGCTCGGGGTTCAAATAGGTATGGAAGTGGCTGCCGGTGCGTACATGCCCCATCATCTCCACCGCGCCGATCTCGACGATCCGGTGGCCAGAGTTGGGGTCGAGACCGGTGGTCTCGGTATCAAGGGCGATTTCGCGGAGCATAAGGAGGAGCAGTTAGCAGTTAGGTTTTAGCAGTTAGGTTTTAGCTTTCGTCCGCCGCCTTGCCAACCGCTAAAACCTAATTGCTAAAACCTAACTGCTGCAATTGGCGCCGCGTGGCGGCTTT
>CAZUOS010000053.1:0-3880 GCA_964621415.1 uncultured Azospirillum sp. | reverse complement strand
TTGCGGATGCTGCGTGATATGGCGCGCCAGCGCGGCACGATTGATACCCCCCACCAAAACCCAAAAGGGTTTTGGCTCCCCCGCGTGAGGGGAGCTTTGGAGCGCGTGGCATGGCTTCGTACATTCCGGAAATGCTGCAGCAATTTTTGCGATCGTCTCGCGATCCTGCGTCAACAATTGATGCACGATCGCATCCGCATCCACATGCAAAACACCCCGCCCCGCCATCATCCGCGCAACCGTCGATTTTCCACTGGCGATGCCGCCGGTGACGCCGATGACGAGGGGGCGTTTGGTGGTGCTCACGCCAGCACCTCCTGGCGCAGCGCATCGTCCACCGAAGGCGTGATGCCATGCCACAAGGCGAACGCGCGCTGCGCCTGATAGAGCAACATCCCGAGCCCATCGATGGTGGGGTTGCCACGCGCGGCAGCCTGTTGCAACAGCGTGGTTTTCAGTGGCGCATAGACAATATCCTGCACAGCGGCTTCTTTCGGCAAGGCGGCAAGGTCGAGATCGAGCGACGGCTGATGCTCCATCCCAAGGCTGGTGGTGTTGATGAGCAGGCTCGCGCCCTCAAGCAGGCCTTCGCGCAGTTCCCACGGCGCCGTGAACACACCAAACTCGGCGGCCAAGCTTTCCGCTTTTTCAGCGCTACGATTGATGAGGGTGATGTGCTTCGCACCCGCTTCGAGCACCGCCACCAGTACTGCTCGCGTTGCGCCGCCAGCGCCGAGGATCACGACACGTTCGAGATAGGGGGAAAGCTCGCCGCTTATTCCAACCCGCAAACTCGTCATAAACCCATACGCATCGGTGTTATAGCCCATGAGCTTGTCGCCCTCGCGCACCACCGTATTCACCGCGCCGATACGGGTGGCGATGGGGTCGAGCCCATCGAGATACTCCATCACCGCGAGCTTATGCGGCACGGTGACGTTAAACCCACGTGCGTGCTTTTCGCGCAAACGCTTCACCACCTGCCGCACGCGGCTGGGCGGCGTGGTGAACAGCTTATATTCCGCATCAAGCCCATGCGCGGCAATCCAGTGGGCATGAATCCGCGGGCTTTTGCTATGCGCCGTGGGATAGCCGATAAGGCCGGTGAGGATCGTCATCTACACCCCCGCCGCGATGCGTTTTTCCACCTGCCGCTGACGGTATTGAATCATCAAGGTCGCCGTTTCCTCGACCGAACGGCGGGTCACATCAATCACCGGCCAGCCTTGCGCGCGGAAGAGCTTTTTCGCCGCGTCGATTTCCTCATGCACTTTTTCCTCGTTCACATAGTCGGTGGTCATATCCTGATTCATTGCGGCGAGGCGCGTGGTGCGAATATCGATCAAGCGGTCGGGGCTAATGGTGAGGCCGACAACCAGCGGCTGCTTCAGCGCCGTAAGATTCTCCGGCAGCGGACAGTTTGGCACATACGGCACGTTCGAGGCCTTATAACCACGATAGGCGAGATAGACGCACGTCGGCGACTTGCTGGTGCGCGAGGGGCCGACAATCACAATATCCGCCTGCTCATTATCCCAGCTCGCCTGGCCATCATCATGCTCGAGGGCGAAATTAATCGCATCCATGCGGGCGAAATAATCCTCGCTCAATTCATATTGCGCGCCGGTCTGGCTGGTTGCTTCCATACCGAGATAGTTACTGATCTCGCGGATCACATGGCCAAGGATCGGCACGCAGGGCAGCCCGCGCTTACCGCAGGCCTGCCGCAATTGCTCGCGCATCACCGGGTCGACAAGCGTAAACATCACCATACCAGGATACGTATCGAGGCTCGCGATCATCCGCTCGAGCTGGCCTTGCGTACGCACGAGGGACCAGACATGCTCTTCCGCATTCAACTGCTCGAACTGCGCAATACTCGCCCGCGCCACACTCGAGACCGTTTCACCGGTAGAATCCGAAACAAGATGAAGATGAAACTGACGCATAGAGGTTGGCCGTTAGCAGTTAGCGATTAGCAGTTAGGTTTTAGCGGTTGGTTAAAGCTAACCGCTAAAACCTAACGGCTAGGTGCTTTCATGTGTAAAACCTGTGAACAGACGCAGGATAAAAGCGTGCATAGCCTAACCGGGGATGGTTTTCCAGAATTGTCTCGGCTTCCTTCCCCATCCCTATCCACGGGGGTCGCTATTTCATCCCCTCTCCTGTGGATGATGGGGAAATCCCCGTTACTCATCATTCCTGACACCCATCATTTTCCGAGGCATTTAAGAGAGATACGATCACTCATCCCGAGGATTTCCCCACTCACTCGTTCATCACCCACCCCCCTAATAACTTACCTTAAATCTTCCCGCTTGGTGTGAATCCCCATCATTGTACCCCCCAACATTCTACCACTATAATTCTTTTATATTTTTTCTTTAGTAATAGAGGGGCATGGGGTAACTCCATTTGCAAGGTCAGTAGAACGTCATTACGAGTAGGACGTTCCCCTGACCTCTGCCCTCTAACCACCGATCTTCCCATGACCACTCCCCTCCTCCTCCAAACCCTACGCGGCGAACTCACTCCCCGCATTCCTTTCTGGTTCATGCGCCAAGCCGGGCGCTACCTTCCCGAATACCGTGAGGTTCGAGCAACCACCAAAGGCTTCCTCGATCTCTGCTTCACTCCCGAAAAAGCTGCTGAAGTCACCCTCCAACCCTTACGCCGTTTCGGCATGGATGCGGCGATTCTCTTCTCCGACATTCTCGTCATCCCCCACGGCCTCGGTGTTGATGTTTCCTTTGTCGAAGGCGAAGGCCCGCGCGTTGAAATCACCGACACCGCCGAAAAAATCGCAGGCTTAAACCTTAAAACCGTCCGTGAAAAACTTGCGCCCGTGGCGGAAACAGTTCGCTTGGTGCGCAACAATTTGCCAGAATCTGCCGCCCTCATCGGCTTCGCGGGCGCCCCCTGGACCGTCGCCTGCTACATGCTGCAAGGCCGCTCGGGCAAAGAGTTCGAGGCCGCCCGCCTCTTCGCCCTTCGCTCGCCCGCGTTGATGCAGCAACTCATCGAAACCCTCACCGCCGCAACCATCGACTATCTGCGGATGCAGATTGATGCTGGCGCCCACGCCGTCCAGATTTTTGATAGTTGGGCAGGCCTCCTGCCCCCTGCTGAATTCGCCAAATGGGTCATTCCGCCCACCGCCACCATCGTTGCCGCCTTGAGGGAATCTCACCCCGAGACACCCATCATCGGTTTTGCCAAGGGTGCGGGCCTACTACTTCTCGACTATGCCGAAGATACGGAGGTGGATTGTATCGGGGTCGATCATCAGACCGACTTCGAATACGCCATCGAAGCGCGCGCGCATGGCGCGCAGGTCATCCAAGGTAATCTCGACCCACTGCTCATCGCTGCCGATAAAGCCGGTGCCGTGCGCGAAACCGAGCGGATCTTAAGCCTCGTGAATGAAACGCCCGCCATCTTCAATCTCGGCCATGGGTTCATCCCCGCAACGCCGATCGAGAATGTCGCCGCCGTAGCCGAATGTGTCAAACGCTGGAGACGCGCATGAGTGCCCTCATCCATCCCGGAAGTAAAACCGCCATTGTGCTGTTTAATCTCGGCGGGCCGGATAGTATCGAGGCGGTGCAGCCGTTCCTCTTCAACCTGTTTAACGACCCCGCCATCATCGGGCTGCCGAACCCCTTTCGGCGCATGCTGGCGAGCCTCATTTCGCGGCGGCGTGCGCCCACCGCGCAAGCGATTTACGAAGAACTGGGCGGCAAATCGCCCTTGCTCGAGAACACCGAAAGCCAGGCCGAAGCGCTTGAGAAAAGCTTAAGCGCGCATGGGCAGGTGAAAGTCTTTATCGCCATGCGCTATTGGCACCCCTTCACCGAGGATGTGGCGGCGACGGTGAAGG
>CAZUOS010000052.1:5714-7833 GCA_964621415.1 uncultured Azospirillum sp. | reverse complement strand
GGGGCGGCGTAGTTTTGTGCGAGCGCGAGCGCGAGTGATTTCGCATCCGCCAGTTCGCGACGGCGATTCATGCTGATGCGTGATTGGGCATTCAGGATCAGCATTTCCTGCGCTTCAGCGGCGGAACCCGCGACCTTCGCCATGCTGATATACTCAAACGCTTTGCTGATGGCGGGCATGGGGCCGCTGCCAATTGGCGATGATCCGATGATCCGATGATCCGACGAGCCTACATTTTCGCGGGTAACGGTGAACGGATCACGGGCTACGGATACATGTCGCAGCAGCATCTCCTTACACCCGCCCCAGCCGGGGATGACGCCGATGCCCGCCTCGACCAGACCGGGATAGGATTCGAGATGCGCAACGACGGCATCCGCATGCAGGTTGATTTCGCAACCGCCGCCGAGTGCCATACCCGAAAGCGACGTGACCACCGGGAAGGGCGCGTATTTCAGCCCCATAAAGGCGGCCTGGCCTTGTTTTACCATGTCCGAAATGGCCCACCAGCTGGCGGTGTTGCAGGCCAGCAGGAAATAGCCAATATTGGCCCCGAAGCTGAAATGCTCCGCATCGGTGCCCACCACCAGGGCGCGGAAGCCTTTTTCCTGCACCAGGGCTGGCAGCTCGGCCACCATGCGCAGGTTCTCGGGGTCCCATGTGTTCTGCTTGCTGGTCAGCTCGAGGCAGGCCACGCCATCGCCCAGATCCCACAGCTGCGCGCTGGCATTTTTTTTCACCGGCTTGCGCCCCGCCACTTTCAAATCCTCGATCATCAGCGAACCATCGGGGATTTTTACCGGCGCGTAATGGCCGCCGATGCTGAATTGCTGGCGCTTGCCTTCGGCCACGTCGTAGAGCTTTTTGCCCAGCGCCTGCGCGATGATCGGCGGCACGGAAAGCCCGGATTTCTGGAAGGCGTCGGCCACAATTTCCGTCCCGCTCATGCCGCCGGTGGCACACCGGTCGATCATCTGGAAGGGGCCGTATTTCCAGTTATAGCCCATCTGCATGGCGGCATCGACACTGTGGATGTCGTCCGAGATTTCGGGGATAAGCGAAGCCGCATAATGCAGCGTTTTGAGCATCACGGCGCGCGCATAGCGCCCGCCAATATCCGGATGCGAGAAGAGGGCGGCGAGGCCCAGTTTCGCGGCTTCGACCGATTCGAGTTTCGGCTTCTTCTCTGCGCGGTATTCGCCGGTGTTGAGGTCGAGCACTTCCTTGGTTTTTTTGCCGTCGGCGCTTTTGCTCATGCGGGTGAAGCCGCCTTTGCCTTTGCGGCCTGTATAGCCCTCGGCGATCATTTTTTTCACGAGGTCGGGGAGCTGATAGAGCGTGCGGAAATCATCCGTCGGCGGCAGGGTGTTCAGCAGCTCCTGCGCGATGAGGGGCATAAGGTCGATGCCGATCAGGTCGTAAAGCCCGAACATGCCGGTTTTGGGAAAGCCGAGCGGCTTGCTCATCACCGCGTCGGCCTCCTCGACGGTGATGCCGGTATGGAGGGCTTCGGTCAGCCCCGCCGTCATCCAATACACGCCGATGCGGTTGGCGAGGAAGCCGGGTGTGTCCTTGGTTTCGACCACGCCTTTGCCGAGCGTGCGGTCGGCGAAGTCGCAGAAGGCGGCGAAGCGGTCGGGTGCGAAGTGGGGGCTTGGCACCACCTCGAGCAGCTTCATGAAGCGCGGCGGATTGAAGAAATGGGTGATGATGAAATCCGCCGCGAGATCGCTCGGCATGCCGTGCAGCAGTTCGTGCAGCGGAATGGTGGAGGTGTTCGAGGAAACGATGCTGCCCTTTTTGCGTACGGCGCAGATTTTCTGATACACGTCATGCTTGATGGCGAGCTTCTCGACCACCACCTCGATGATCCAGTCGCATTCGGCGAGTTTGGCGAGGTCGTCCTCGAAATTGCCGGGTGTGACGCGCTTGGCGAATTTCTTATGCGCGAAGCCTGGCGTGCCGCCTTTAAGCTGGCGTTCGATCGCGCCCTCGGCGATGGCATTGCGCGGCCCTTCTTTCGCGGGCAAGTCAAGCAGCAGCACGGGAATGCCCGCATTCGCCAGCACGCAGGCAATGCCCGAGCCCATGACGCCCGAGCCGAGTACGGCCACTTTTT
>CAZUOS010000052.1:0-5614 GCA_964621415.1 uncultured Azospirillum sp. | reverse complement strand
CGGTTTTGCGACGGCCTCACAACTGCCTGCCTTGCTGCCGCCGGGGCCGAATTTGGGTTGGCATTCGGCGATTTTGGTTTTGGCCTCCCAGAAGCGTTTGGGGCAATCGGCCCCTTTCGCCTGTTGTTGATAGTAGGCGCTCGCTTCCGCCTGATAGGCGATGTTGACGGCGGTTTCGCGGCAGGTGCCCTGAATCAGTACGCATTCGCTGTCGGCGGTGCAGTTGCGCCAGTCCTTGCCCTCGCTCATCGCGGCGGACGCCGGAAGGGCAAACCATGCTGCACTCATTGCTGTGCACAAAAGCCGCATCGCTATTTACCCTCATAGATGGGCTTGCCCTCTATTTCGCACATATTTTTGCGGCAAACCGATTTGAGTTTATTGCGATTAGCAATTTCTCCCTGATAGCTGCAATCCATCACCTTATTTTTCTCTTTTACAGTGGCTTCGAATACAGTGCGGTAATGATAATTGACTCCCTTAATCCAACCACACACATCACTTGCTATAGCACAATCCGCATCCTTCTCGCAGGCATACCATTCGGGCTTGTCGCCCATATCTGATGCAAAAACAGGCATAGCAAAAGCGATCATCGCCCATACAGAATAATGCCGCATCACGCCCGCTCCAATACCGTTGCGATGCCTTGTCCGCCGCCGATGCAGGCGGTGGCGAGGGCGTAGTTGCCGCCCCCCCGCGAAAGCAGCAGCGCCGCCTTGCCGGTGATGCGGGCGCCGGAAGCGCCGAGCGGGTGGCCAAGGGCGATGGCGCCGCCTTCGACATTCACGCGGGCCGGGTCGCAGCCCAGCTCGTGGATGCAGGGGATGGACTGCGCCGCGAAAGCTTCGTTCAGCTCGATCACGTCCATCTCCTTGATCGTCCGCCCCGCGCGGGCAAGCGCTTTGATCGACGCGGAGACGGGGCCGAGGCCCATGATGCCTGGCTCGAGCCCCGAGACGGCGACGGATTTGATGCGCGCCAGCATGGGCAAGCCGTTCTTTTTCGCGTACGCCTCGGAGGCGACGATTACGGCGGCGGCGCCATCGGTCAATGGGCTGCTGGTCCCCGCCGTCACGGTGCCATAGACATCGAACGCGGGGTTGAGTTTGGCCAGATCGTCTGCGGTCGAATCGGCGCGGATGGTGCCGTCTTTCGTCACCAAGCCCGCTTTGGTGGTGATCGGGGTAATCTCGCCGCTTAAATCTGCCGCCGCAGCCTTGCGATGGCTGGCAATGGCGAACTGCTCCTGCGCGGCACGTTCCACGTGAAACTTTTTGGCAAGATTTTCCGCCGTCAGCCCCATGCTGATATAGGCGTCCGGCATGGTTTTGAAGAGGGCTGGGTTTGGCAGCGGGTTGAAGCCGCCGATCGGAATCCGGCTCATGGATTCAACCCCGGCGGCGATGAACAGTTCGCCCTTGCCGGTGGCGATGTTGCCAGCGGCGATGTGAATCGCCTCCATGCTGGAGCCGCACCAGCGGTTGACCGTGACCCCGCCGGTGGTGACGGGAAGCCCGGCCAGAAGCCCCACCATACGGGCGAGGTTGAAGCCTTGCTCGCCTTCCGGGAAGGCGCAGCCGAGGATAATATCTTCGATCTGTTCCGCCTGCACGCCGGTTTTAGCAATGAGCGCGCGGACGACTTCAGCGGCGAGATCATCGGGCCGGGTGCCAGCCAGCGCGCCTTTGAGGGCGAGAGTGAAGGGAGAGCGGGTGTAACCGACAATCACGGCAGACATAGCAAAGCCTCGCTTGAAGGAGGAAACGCTTCCCAAAGGAGGAAACGATGCTGCTAGCCTGCCATAAAAATCATGGCTTTAGAAGCCCTTTGCCTGCTCGGCAGGGCAAATATTCCACTTGATTTTTCGGCTGTGGCAGTTTTGCGCGACTGCGGCAGAACGAACGTGGTTAAGCCACTTTTGTTGCGGCGGGTTGCAGCGATTGCTCGGCCGTGGCCAGATTGGCGACGACGCGCTGCAATTGTGCCAGCTCGCAGCAGAAGGAGATGCGCACATGCCAGTCGCTCGCGGCGGCGGGGGAATCCGGCGCGTAGAACGGTGTGCCTGGTACGCCGCAGACTCCGGCGACGTTTACCAGATAACGCATGGCGTCGGCAGCGGTCTCGATACGGTAGGCGGTGCCGGTTTCCGAGGCTTCGGCGGGCACGGTGTGCCCCTTGAGGCCCGAGAAATCGACCCAGCCATAGATGGTGCCGCGAGGGGCGTTCATGGTTGCGCCGCGCAGGCGGGCGATGCCTTCCATCAGCAGGGCGCGTTTTTCCATCAGCGCTTCCACGGTGCGGGTGATGAAGCCATCGCCAAACATCAGTGCGGCTTGTGCTTTCAGTTGATCCTCGACGCCCATGCCGCCGCCACGGCTCTCGTTCCATTTTTTGAGGCTGGCGACGAGCGCTTTGTTTTTCGAGGCGACAAAGCCCACGCGCAGGCCCGCGAGGCCATATTCCTTCGAGACGGTGCGGAAGGCGGCGACGCGCCCGGCGGCGAACAGGGCTTGCTCGGCGGTGCCCCGTTGCAGCACGCTTGCCACGTCATACGGCGCACGGTCGAACACCAGTTTGCCGTAGGGGTCGTCGCTCAGGACGATGGTTTGCGTGGTGAGGCGGGCGACGGCGGCGAAGAAGGCTTCGCGCTCCTCTGGGGTGTAGTTCGCGCCGGTGGGATTGCACGGGGCGTTGATGAGAATGGCCGCCGGCTCCGGGTGCGTGGCGAGCGCGGTTTCCAGCACGTCGGCACGCAGGATGCCGTCGCCGGTTGCCAGCTCCACGAGGGTGACACCTGCTGGGAACATGTCGTAGTTTGTGGGCCAGCCGGGGGCGGCGAGGAGCACCACGTCGTCGGGTTTGAACACGGCGAGCACGCCGTTCAGCGCACCTTTGCCGCCAGTGCCGACGCAGATATCCGCCGCCGTGACGCTGAGGCCCGTATCGCGCGTGAAGGCGATGGCCGCTGCGGCGCGCAGGGAGGGCAGGCCGGTGGTTTCCGAATAGGCATAGAGCTTCGCGGGCTCGCGGATGGTTTTATAGCGTTCGTCGTTCGCATGCTCGGGCTTTTTCGCATCCGCCAGCAGGGTGGCGAGCCAGCCTTCGACCTCGGCCTGGGCGGGCTTCGGGAAGAGGTCGCCGACGGTGACGATCTCCACCGCTTTGCCGCGTGCTTTGGCGGCATCGGCCATGGCGGCGGCGCTCATGGTGGGGGAATCGCGCATTACGTCGCGGACGGTGAAGGCGTGCATGGGGGTTGGCATAGGAAGCTCCATCGGTAGCAGTCGTGCGTTTCGGGAGCGAACTAGCGCGCAGAGGAAGCAAACTCAAGCAATTTTAAGTGAGTGGGCGATCCGTCTGAGCAGGTGCAATACCAATTCCGCTTGCCTTGGCGAAAGGCTCGGCTAAAAGGCATCGCAAAACTCTCAAGCTATGGAATGGTTATGACGCAGGATTCGCTCGAGAACTCTTTCCTTTACGGCGCGAACGCGGTGTTTATCGAGGAGCTGTATACGCGCTACCTCGCGAACCCTGCGAGTGTGGACGCCAGCTGGCAGCGCTTTTTCGCGAGCCTCGCGGGCGACGCGCCGGCTGCTAAACGTGCTTGGGATGCCGCGCCCGCTGCGGTGATCGGCCAGCCCGATCCGGAAGCGCCCCTTGCGCCGAAGGGCGACAAGAAAGATGCAGGCAAAAGCGCCGCACCGGTCGATGCCGCAAAACTGCAGGAAGAGGCGATTTATGCGCTCAAAGCGCAGCAGCTTATTCGTGCCTACCGCGTGCGCGGGCATCTTGCCGCGACGCTCGACCCGCTCGGGATGGAGCCGCCGAAAAACCACGCCGATCTCGACCCCGCGACCTATGGCTTTACCCCCGCGGATATGAATCGCAGCATCTATCTCGGCGGGAATCTTGGCCGTGAACGGGCGACGCTTGCGGAGATGATCGACACGCTGAAAGCTACCTATTCGGGCAGCTACGGTGTTGAGTTCATGCACATCCAGGATCCTGCTCAGCGCGAATGGGTGCAGGCACGGGTAGAAGCGGCGCGCGGGAAACCGGGCTTCAACAACGACGAGAAAAAAGCCATTCTGAAAACCCTGCTCGAGGTCGAAGGTTTCGAGGAGTTCGTGCAGGTGAAATATACCGGCATGAAGCGGTTTTCCATTCAGGGCGGCGACGCGATGGTGCCGGGCCTGATGGCGATTCTCGAGACGGCGAGCAAGGTGGGGGTTGATGAGATCGTCATTGGCATGCCGCACCGGGGCCGCATGAACGTGCTCACCAACATCATGGGTAAGCCGTATTCGGAGCTGCTGTCGATCTTCAATGGCAACCTCGATTTCCCTGAAAATATCGATAGCTCCGGCGATGTGAAATATCACCTCGGGGCGAGCCATGACCGCGTGATGGCGACCGGCAACGCGATGCATTTGTCGCTCACCGCGAACCCCTCCCACCTCGAGATTGTGAACCCCGTGGTGGTGGGTAAAGTGCGGGCGAAGCAAGACCAGAAAAAAGACGAGAACCGCAAGCGCGTGATGGCCCTCACCCTGCATGGGGATGCGGCGTTTGCGGGCCAGGGTTCGGTGCCTGAAACCTTGAGCCTTGCCGAGCTGCGCGGCTATCGCACCGGTGGCACCGTGCATGTGGTGGTGAACAACCAGATCGGCTTTACGACCGCGCCGAAATACTCGCGCTTTACGCCCTACCCGACGGATGTCGCGAAGATGATTCAGGCGCCGATTTTCCACGCCAACGGGGATGATCCCGAGGCGGTAGTGTTCTGCTGCCAGCTCGCCACCGAGTTCCGTCAGGAGTTCGGGCGCGATTCGGTCGTCGATATCATCTGCTACCGTAAATACGGCCATAACGAGGGCGACGAGCCGATGTACACCCAGCCGCTGATGTATAAAATCATCAGCAAAAAACCGATGCCGGCGCATATTTACGGCCAGCGGTTGATCGCCGAAGGGGTGACGACGGAAGACGAAATCGCCGGGGTGGTCGAGGCGCTGAACCAGCATTTCAATGCCGAATATGAAGCAGGCAAAGTGTTCAAACCCAACAAAGCCAACTGGCTCGAGGGCAAATGGAGCGGCTTCACCAAAGCGGCGAGTGGCCTTGGTAAAGAGCCGGATACCGGGGTGGATACCAAAAAGCTGAAGGAAATTGGCCTGAAGCTGACGGAGGTTCCGGCGGGCTTTAACCTCATCCGCCAGCTTGAGCGCATTTTGAAGCGCAAGGTCGAGATGATGGAAACCGGCAAGGAGATCGACTGGGGTACGGGCGAAGCGCTCGCCTTCGGTTCGCTCATCACGGGCGGCACGCCGGTGCGGATTACCGGGCAGGATTCCGGCCGTGGCACGTTCAGTCACCGGCTTTCGGTCTGGGTTGATCAGGAAACCGAAGATCGCTATTTGCCGCTCAACCATTTGTCGCCGACGCAATCGCGCTACGAGGTGCATGATTCCTCGCTTTCGGAGCTGGCGGTGCTCGGCTTCGAGTACGGCTATTCGCTCGCCGAACCCAACGCGCTGACACTGTGGGAAGGCCAGTTTGGCGACTTCGCCAACGGCGCGCAAATGGTGATCGACCAGTTCATCAGCTCGGG
>CAZUOS010000051.1:6262-7854 GCA_964621415.1 uncultured Azospirillum sp. | reverse complement strand
CTGCGGTTTTTTGGTTCGATGTTCCTAGCATCTGCTCCAAAAAATCTCGGTTAATAAAGAGGCCCTTTCCTTTTTTGCCCGTTCTCGGGCCAGTCTCATCTCGCTATGCGATTTTCATGCCAAGTTAGATAATGTGCCGCGTATTTCCCTTATAGCTCCCCCCTTGAGGGGGAGCCAAATCCCTCTTGGGATTTGGTGGGGGGCAATCACCGAGATTCTACCCCCCACCAAAATCGCTTAAGGGGCGATTTTGGCTCCCCCTCAAGGGGGGAGCTACAGGCTCTGGAAACCCTTATTAATTACTCGCCGTCGTCGTGCTGATGCGCGAGGGGTCGCGCACCGCGATAACATCCGAATAATTGATTTTGTTCGTACCATCCGAAAGCACGGGATTACCGTCGCTATCCGTCTCCACCCCCGTCACGGTTGTCACGGCACGGGTCTCGGGCGTAATCGCCTTGCCCGAGGCATCGGTCGCCGTCACCGCGATCGTATAGGTGCCATCGGCTTCCTGCGCGCCGGTGCTGCTGTTGACACCGTCCCACACCACGATATTACGGCCAGCTTTGGTATCGCCCTTGCCGCTGAACACCACCGAACCCGCCGCATTGCTGATCGTGATGGTCGTGCTCGCCGCCGCCGAAGGCAGTACATAACTAAACGCCCCCTGCCCTCCCGACACAGTGCCCGTATTTCCCTTACTCTCGATCTCTTTACCGATATAGCTCACCGCATTGGTGAGGGCGGATTTATTCCCCGCCGCGATCAATTTCTCGAGGTTGCTGTTGGTATTCACCTGCTGCTGCACGCTGGAATATTGCGCGATCTGCTGGGTGAATTGGTTGGTATCCATCGGCTGCGTCGGGTCCTGATTCTTCAGTTGCGTCGTCAGCATGGTGAGAAAGAAGTTGAGGTCGCTATCGAGCTGCGACTGCCCTGTCTTAGCCGTGCTGGCCGTCGAGCTGCTCGAACTGGAACTTGCTGCTGCCGCCGCAGCCGCATCCTTCGCGGCAATAAATGCCGCATTTTGCGAATCAATCGAAGCGGTCGTGGCCATAAAAACTCCTTTATTTTAGTGCTTGGTTCCTAGCGAGGCTGAATATAAGGTATACTGTCGCATCATCCTCAGTCTCACTAGGCACCAGGTACCAAGCACCACTTTCTCCCTCACGCGCTGATATCGACACCCTCGCGCAGGTTTAACAAATAATTCCGCGTGCTCGCCGCCGCGACATGCAGCGATGTCGAACCCACTGGCGCGACACCCTCATTCTCGCTGGCTTCGTTCGATGCCTGCTGCCCCGGCTGACGTTCGCCGCCTGTGCCATTACCCATTTGCGGTTGCGGCTGCTGACGCAGGTTAAACTGCATGCTGCCCGCATCGGCCTTAATGCCTGCCTCCTGCAACGAACGCTCGAGCAAGCGCGCATCGCGGCTCAGCTGGTCGAAGGTCTCTGGCTTATCCACCGTAAAGGTAATCTGCGAATGCCCATCGCTACCGCGTTGCAGATTCACCTCCACCCGGCCCAGCTCCACCGGGTCGAGCTGGATCGTCACCCGATCCATCCCCGTATCCTTCGCCTGATGAATCG
>CAZUOS010000051.1:4980-6162 GCA_964621415.1 uncultured Azospirillum sp. | reverse complement strand
TCGGCGCGTTTTTATCATCCGACTTCTTCCCGGCTTCATGGTCAACAAGCGCATTGCGCGCCGCCGTGTGTAAGTCGGGCAACGACACTTTGGGCAATGCCTGCGCTTGCGGCTGCAATGCCAGCGGCGGAATCGCCGCATCCAGCTCCTCTGGCGGAATGGTTTGCACCGTGGATGACTGCACCGCCTGGGGCTGCACCACCGTCACCACCCCCGTGTAGGCCAGCGGCGTGAATTGCAGCACCGTATCACTCGCCGCACCATCCGTCGCACTTACGGCTTCGGTGGTTTTTTCTTCGTGGGCTTTGCCTTTCGCTTCGCCCGGAGCTTTTGCATCAGCGGCGCGAAACATGGCCGCAGGCATTGCCTGCATCGCTGCCGCCAGCATCGCCGGGCTCAGCGCCTTATCGTCGGTTTTCTCAGCCGCATGCTCGGGCTGAAGCATCGCCACCAGCTGCGGCAACTGCGCCGTCTTCTCGGCACTTTCGGGCACCGATGCCAATAACTGCGCCACCGTTTGCGGTGCGCCACCGGCGGCAATTTTTTCCACCTGCTGCTGCAATTGCGTCAGCACCGCCTTGCCGCCTTCGGCATCGGTCAACGCCATCGCCTTATTCAAGCGCTCAAGCAAGATCGGCGCATTTTCTTGCGTCACCGAGGCCTGGCCAAACGCCGCCAGCAATTGCTGCGGCGTCATCGCCGCTGCCTCGTCACCCGCAACGCCCACATCCTGCGCGAGCAATGCGCCCGCCGTCAACGTGGCCGCACCCTGCCCGCCGCCACGGGTAAAAAACGGCAGATTTTGCCCGCCGCCCGTACCCGCATCGTTCAGAAGTTGCGCAAAATGGCCCCCCCCCTGATCGCTCGCAACGCCACCCCCATCGGCCTGACCGGCTCCGGCGGCGGCACCGGTTCCTGCGCCTGTCGCGCCACCGGTCGATAACAAAAACTGCAATGCGCCCACCATGGGAAACCTCATCTACGAAATCATCCTCGCGGAGGATTTTGCAAGAGGCATGCCAAAGGGGGTGGCTAGAGGCCAGAGGTCAGAGGTCAGGGGTCAGGGGTTAGTAGTTAGGGAGCGTCATTGCGAGCGGAGCGAAGATCCAGCAGATATCTAACCTCTGGCCTCTGGCCTCTGGCCTCTGGCCTCTGGCCTCTGGCCTCTGGCCTCTGGCCTCT
>CAZUOS010000051.1:0-4880 GCA_964621415.1 uncultured Azospirillum sp. | reverse complement strand
GCCTCTGGCCTCTGGCCTCTGGCCTCTGGCCTCTGGCCTCTGGCCTCTGGCCTCTGGCCTCTACCCCCTGGCCTTATCAGCAGGATACACGCCAAGCACATGCACCTTCTGGGTGAAGAAGCCCAGCTCCTCAATCGCGAGCTGCACCGAGCGCTCGTGCGGATGGCCCTCGAACGTCATGAAGAACTGCGCACTGGCATTCGCCCCAGCGCGGATATAGCTCTCGAGCTTAATCATGTTCACACCGTTCGTCGCGAACCCACCCAGCGCTTTATAGAGCGCGGCGGGAATATTCCGCACGGTGAACAACAGGCTCGTCAGCACCTTGCCGTGGGCGGGGTCGGGGTCAGCCGGTTCGTTACCCAGCACCACAAACAGGGTCTCGTTATCCTCCGCGTCCTGAATCTGCTCGGCAAGGCGCGTCAGCTGATACAGCTCGCCCGCGAGTTCCGAACAGATCGCCGCTTTCGCTGGCTCCCTCCACGCCGCCACATCGCGCGCGGCGAGTGCGGTGTTGTCGTGGATATGGGTCGTAAGCCCACGTGCGCCGATAAACTTCCGGCATTGCATCAACGCCTGATGGTGCGAGTAGATCTCCGTCACGCCATCAAGTGTCGCGCCCGGCAAGCCATAGAGATGATGCTCAATCTTCAGCAAATGCTCGGCTACAATATGCAGCTGCGTGCGTGGCAGCAGATTATGAATCTCAGCCACGCGGCCCGCATACGAGTTCTCGATCGGCACCAGCGCGTATTTCGCCCGGCCTGCCTCTACGGCCCGAAACGCATCCTCGAACGAGGCGCAAGGCAACGTCTTGAAGTAAGGGTAATTCCGCCGACAGGCGAGGTCCGCATTCGCCCCCTCCACCCCCATGAAAGCAATGGTATTCTCGGCATCAATCGCGCTGGACATTCCCGGTTCCTCTTCCCATAATGCTGGCATTTCCTAAAATTATTCTCCCTCGAACGCAAGCGAAGAACCATGACCAGCTCTGCCCCCCTCCACCTTGCCACCCCCGCCTGGACCCTTGATTCCTGGCGCACCAAACCCATCAAGCAGCAGCCGAGCTATCCGGATGCCGCCTCGGTGACAGCGGTCGAGCGCCAGCTGAGCAGCGTACCACCGCTCGTCTCGTTCGATGAAATCCGCAGCCTGAAGCGCGAGCTAAGCCACGCCACAATGGGCCAGGCCTTCCTGCTGCAAGGGGGCGACTGCGCCGAGAGCTTCGCCGAGTTCAACGAAACCAACCTGCGCAGTTTCTTCCGCGTGCTCATTCAAATGACCATCGCCCTGATGTATGGCGCCGGCTCGCCAGTGGTAAAGGTGGGCCGCATTGCCGGGCAATTCGCCAAGCCGCGCTCGGAGCCGATGGAAAAATTGAACGGCGCCGAACTGCCGAGCTATCGCGGCGACATGGTCAACGGCATGGAGTTCGAGGCCACCGCACGCGTGCCCGATCCCACCCGCCTCACGCATGCCTACTATCAATCCGCCGCCACGCTCAACTTCCTGCGCTCGCTCGCACGTTCGGGCTATGCCGCGCTGCCACGCGTCGCGAAATGGAACATGGATTTCGTTTCCGGCTCGCCGCAAGGGCGTCACTTCAATCAAATCGTCGAGCGCATCAACGACTGCCTCGCGTTCATGAATGCGACGGGCCTCAACCTCGACGCGGCGGAGGAAGTCGCCGAAGCGCGCTTCTACACCAGCCACGAATCGCTACTGCTGAATTACGATGCGTGCCTCACGCGGCAAGATCTCACCACGGGTGAATATTTTGTCGGCAGTGCGCACATGCTCTGGATCGGTGATCGCACCCGCAACCCAGACGATGCGCATGTGGAGTTCCTGCGCGGCGTCGCCAACCCCATCGGCTGCAAAGTCGGGCCGAGCATGACACGCGACGACCTCATCCGTTTGTGCGACGTGCTGAACCCCACGAACGAAGCGGGTCGCCTCACCTTCATCTCGCGCATGGGTGCCGAGAAGGTAGAGCAATATCTGCCGCCGCTGGTGCGCCTGCTGAAGGAAGAAGGCCGCCACGTGGTGTGGAGCTGCGACCCCATGCACGGCAACACCATCAAAGCACCGAACGGCATCAAGACGCGTAAGTTCACCGACATCCTGGGCGAGGTGCGAAAGTTCTTTGCCATCCACGCGGCCGAGGGCACGCATGGCAGCGGCGTGCATTTCGAGATGACAGGGCAGGACGTAACGGAATGCCTCGGCGGCGCGCAAGCCATCAGCGAACTCGATTTGTCGGATCGCTATCACACGCATTGCGACCCGCGCCTCAACGCCTCGCAATCACTCGAGCTGGCGTTTCTCATTGCGGAGCTGCTGAAGAAGCGATGATGGATGAGAGAATCAAGAATCTAGATTCTCGCATTCTCGTATTCTCGTATTCTCGTATTCTCGTATTCTCGTATTCTCGATTCCCCCCGCGCGGCTGCAATACTTGTTGCTTGCATGCAACAAAAATAATTGCTGCGAAAAAAAATATTCTTCTTGGCGATATTTCTTGCAGTGCGTCGTGACAACACCGCAGCCGCATGGATAAGTGGCCTTGTTGTTAACTTTCTTTTGGAGGACTACCATGGCTGTTGCCAAGAAAACTGTTGCTAAGAAACCGGCTGCTAAAAAAGCAGTTGCAAAAGCTCCTGCTAAAGCTGCTGCTAAAAAGCCGGCTGCTAAGAAAACCGTTGCTAAAAAAGCAGCAACGAAAGTGGTTAAGTCGGCTGCTAAAAAGCCGGCTGCTAAAAAAGCAGTTGCTAAGAAGAAGTAGTTATTTCTACCTTCTGGTATCGAAAGGCCCGCTTCCGGCGGGCCTTTTTTTATGCGAAACCGCAACACGGAAGCTGCTTTGCATCAAATCATCGTCGAATCCCCGGCCAAGCGTTTCAGCCGGGCGACGCGATTGACGTTGCGCACCAGCTGTCGCAACAGGATATAAATCAGTAGCGCGTTGCAAAGATGCCAGACAAAATGCGTTCCCGTCGGCACCATGGCGCACACTTCACGATCAATCGCACGACAGAATAACGACACCACGCCCACAATCGCCGCCAACAAAAAATGCACCGCACTGGGGCGCGCTTTCAAATAGAGATACACCGCAATGCCGATCAGCGCGATCATGCTCGAGAGATAACCGATCGAGTCGTTGAGCGCGCGCGGGAACTGATGCACCAAAATATGCGAGAAGCCGACAAAGGCAATGAAGCACACCGTCGCCTGAAAAATCGTGGTGCGGCCGATGCGAAACAGCATCGACCAAAAATAGATCAGAATGAACCCCACAATCGTCAGCGTATCGGCAAGCTCGGTCAGCGGCGTGGGAAAGGCGTGAAACGCCACCGAGTTGATGCCGATCACCAACGTCAGGAACGTCAGCAGATGCACATCACCCTTCCACTTGCCGTGCAAATCTTCATGGCCGCGGTAATGACGAAAAATCGCCACCGCCACGAAAATGAATGCAAACGATGAAAGCACGTTGAGCGGTTCGGCATACGGACCCAGTGCCGTACGCTCGCAAACGCCATACCAATGCGTGAGAGAAGCGGTTTCCATAGCCCAAGGCTATCAGCAAATCCTTACAAAATAGCTAAGATTCCGCGCTGCGCTGCCGCAAAAGGTGGAAATCTCGTGACGACAGCATCAATTCAGCGTGCGCGATACAGGCGCCTGTGCCCCCTGCCCGGCCGCCATCTCCGGCGCGATCAGCAGCCAGAGATTCTCGGCCACGGCACGCACCATCCCGCCTGCCTGCACGCTCCCCTCCGCGACAAAAAGACTGTGGTTCTTGGCGTCTTTTTTGATATCGACACGATACACCACTTCGCCATCTTCGGGAACAATTTCGCCCAGGAACTTCACGCCATCCACCCGCACAGCGCGCCCTTTGCCGCGCCCGCCGCGAAATCCGCCGCACAAGCCCGCCAGCTGCAGCATGCCTTCCACCATCATGGTCCCCGGCATCACAGGGTCATGGTCAAAATGCGACTGAAACACCCAATCCATGTCCGACGAAAAGGCCTTCCGCGCCACCGCATAGCCAAACCCGTATTTTCCACCCTCGGTGGAAAGCTCCATCACCTCGTCGAAGGCCAGAATCGGCGGTTTCGGCAGCCGCGGAGTCCCCTCGCCCAGCAAGGTTCCGTGGGCACAGGCCATCAGCTCATGGGTGTTCATCGTATGGATTGTCATGCTTGCTCCTCAGGGTTGTTTTCCCTGAGTGTGCCGCAAAAAGATTAATACCCGGTTAACGGCGGCAGCGATTGAACCCGCATAGAAGAATCCCCATTAGCCCATGTTTTTCTTGATATTTTTGGCGTTTTTCTCCGCCCATTCCGAGAGACTATCAATCGGCTTCCAGAGCGATTTTCCAAGCTCAGTTAAGGTATATTCCACTTTGGGGGGCACCACAGGATACACCGTGCGTGTGACAATCCCCGCCGCCTCGAAGCTGCGCAAATGCTTGGCCAGCTCGCGCTGGGTAATCCCGCCGAGGGCCTGTTTCAACTCGCCAAACCGCAAGGTGCGGGCCTTGGCATGCAGCAGGCAGTATAAAATCCGCACCGACCATTTATTGGCAATCAGGCTCAGCGTAAAAAAAATCGGGCATTCCTTTAGGCCCTGCGGCGCGCTGGTTTCGCAGGATTTTCCATCTTTTTTGGGGCGGGGCGTTCTCATGCTTACTTATAATATACTATGTATGTTAATAATCCCTACTATACAAATCGCTTTTTTGGATTATATCATCCTCAGTATCATTTTACAACCAAGGGAGTGCAGGATGCCAAAACAAATTAGCGTTGTCTACCACAGTGGCTACGGCCACACGGCCAAAGTGGCGGCGGCCATCGTGGAGGGTGCAA
>CAZUOS010000050.1:0-7880 GCA_964621415.1 uncultured Azospirillum sp. | reverse complement strand
CTGTTGATCCACTCGCTGAATTTCTCATGAACCTGGTCGATCGAAATCGGCCGGTAGTTCAGGCTCTCCACGCCGACGTCGAGTGCGCCATCGACAGGTGGAAGGGTATTATGGCTATGGCCATGAAGATGTACAGCCCCGCGCCACTGGGAAGCCCAGGACCGGAGCGGATAGTGGGACAGGTGGAATTTGATCCCTTTTATTTCCCCGATGAAATGGTCCTGGACGGATTTCCACCCCAGCTTCAGGACCTCGGTCGTGTCATGGTTCCCGCGGACAAGGTGTTTCTTTCCGTTCAGGTTCCGGAACCGGTGGAGCGATCCCTTCCAGGCGAAGTCTCCGAGGAAATACACGGTGTCCTCCGGGCCGACTGTGGCATTCCACAGCGCAACGAGGATTTCATCCATCTGGACGACGTCGACGAAAGGCCGCTGGGCAATATCGATAATCCGGGCGTGGCCGAGGTGAAGATCTGCGATAAAATAAGTCGTCGTCATGGTAATTCTTCGAACCTCCCGTCCTCGAACTCCGCCTGGGGGCGTATCCAGATCGTGCCGTCTTTCGCTTGATATACAACGGCTGGCTCCAGGTTCCATTCCAGTTTCCCGACGAAGAGCCGGCGGTAAAGTCCGCCGGTCTTCTTGTGACGGTGAGTCGGCACCCAGGCGGAAGACGTGGGGTAAGTATGCCCGTTCGGGCAGCGATCAATCATGCGACCTCTCCATATAACTAATTCGTGACAGAACGGGCAATAGGACTTGTTCACAGCGGCTTGAATTCCGACAAGAAATTATTCTTCGGTCTGACGAATTTCCGTTTCTGCTGGTCTTCATACACGATCATTTCGCCAAACGTCGAAGCATAGCGGACGTCGTCATGAAGGATCTTGTAATAAATTTCCGCATGGGGGTGCTTGTGGGTCGGCACCCAAGCCAACGCCGACGGATACGAATGACCCTGAGCGCAGCGGTCATTCCCATGGGGGCGGCGTTCCCGGAGTTCGCCATTGGCGCCGCAGATAGGACACAGGCCATAAGGTCCGATCGTCATTCGGCGTGCCTTTCCGATGAATGGTTGTCGGATTTCGTAACCGACGAATATGTCGGTCCGTTCACGGTTTCAGACACTGAACGGTTGATGTTCTCCCGGACGATCGTATTCCGGAAGATCGTGTCGAAGACTTCCTTGCGGACGTCGGCTTTCGCTTCGGCAACCGCTGTCCGCTTTTCCAGATCCGCCATCGCGGCTTCCCGCTTCCAGACGGCTTCTTCGCGATCCTGGATAGCCGTTTCGCGGCGGGTGAATTCCGAGACCTTATGATCCAGAACCCGGTTCCGGTTCTCAAGTTCCTTTTTATCGTATTCGAGCCGCTGGACCCGGCTTGTCAGGTTCTTGACTTCGGCCAGCGCCGAGTCGAATTGCTTCAGGGCTTCTGGTGTGAAAGCCGTGGTCCTGGCGACTTCCACCAGGGCGTCGTGAACCGTCGCTATCGTCTGTTCGCTCATTCCATCCACTCCTTCGGTATCCGCATTGTCATGTGTTTGAAGTACAGGCTCATGGCTGTGATCGAAACCGTGTTCCTCGCCATCCAGGGCACACGGGTCTTGATCCTTCTAATCCGTTCCGCGCTGATCCGGGCAAAGAAAGCGGACAGGCTGCTGGCCATCGGGGTCATGGGGACACCCGGATCGTAATGACCGGAAATTCTTTCGTCGGGTCCGGCGACGGGTGATCCAGATCCCATTCGCCGTCTGGCTTCTGCCAGGCCGTATCCCGTTTGGCTTTCCCCTCGCCGATCAGGACCTCGATGAATTCCGTGATGACCGCGGCGATATACTCTTCGTGGGATCGATCGCCCTGGACGATCCCGGCCGCTCGGTCGAGGGCCATCAACAGATACGGATTGCGCTGGATCATTTCATCCTCTCGAACATGACGACTTCAACATACGGGTTCTTCGTCCACGACTCGTCGCCGTGAGCCCGCTCCCACAGCTCGCGGAAATACTGGACCGCGGTCTCTTTCCGCTTGTTACGGAAAACCTTGTCCAGCGAATATTCGGCCACATGGCGGAAGACACCTTCCGCTTCGGCGTCTTCTGGCGAAATATCCTGGACCCGTTCAATCTTTATACCGACGATTTTCAGAGACACCGGGGACTTGCCCCTGGGGGTCGTCACAGTCGGCCGAACCCACAGCGTATCCCCCACACGGTTCCTCTGGTGTTTCTTGACCCATTCCGGGTGCGGGCCAGACTTGCTGCTGACGACCCGGTACCAGGACTCGATTGGCCATACCCAGTCCGTGTCGAAGACCATGCCGGCCATGACACGGTGATCGACTTGGCCGTTCTTCGTCACCGCGGGGAACGGCTGCCAGGGCATGAGGATCCGATGCTGGGTCTTTCGATCATCCACGATCGCCCGGATATGGGCCAGGTGGAGAGTGAGCGCCCGGGATTTCACCACAGATCCTCCGAATACAATTCTTGATCATACGGCCGCACGTCATTCGGGAGCTGGCCTGCAGCCTTCGCCAGGCGCTTTGCTTCTTCGCGTTCGACGTAACGTCCTTTCGAAGTCAGAAACCCCTGGGAGGCATCGTGCAGCTGGATTGCCGGAGCCCGTTCGTGAGCCCGGTGAAGGATCGTATGATGACGGGCCGGCGCCGGCAGGCTGAATGTGATCCCGAATTTTTTGATCGCAGCTGCAACGATACGTTCAGTCACTTATGAGCTCCCTTGAGTCGGGATATGCCTTTTCGCATAATCTTCAATGAACCGCTTCAGTTCTTCGTCGATCTTAACGAAGCGTTCCGGATCTTTCTCCGTCGGTTCCCCGCCAGGGTCCAGAACGAACATAATCGAACTGAACAGATGCTGGGCGCCGGCAAAGAAAGTTTCCCGCATAGACTCGACCTGGATCTTCGGGGCGTCGGCTGCCAGGGCGCTCATGCGGAGACTGACCCAGCCCGCTTCGATCAGCTTGCCGTCGTCGATTAGTTTGTTCGTGATCCCCTTGATGATTTCCGGCGGGACGTTCGTCATTGCCCTGCTCCAACCCGGACATGCCAGCCGGCCGGGGAAACCCATTTCATATTCCCGGTGAAAGCGTAGTCGCCCTTCTTCGGTTTATGGTTCTGGTCATCGAGGTAGTCCTCGAGCTGGAGCCAGGTTCCGTCGGGCGTCGGTCCCATATCTTTCTGGGCGATCGCCAGGGCTTCCGTTTTCGACTCGGCCCAGACGAACACATCGACCTGGACGAGCATCGGTACGATGAAAAATTTAAGCGCCATTAGATTTTCTCCTTATCTGGTTCAAGGAAGTTATCACAAGATTTCTATCGTGAATATTCCTTTATTGCCTTCTTTGCCAGCGACCTGGGGTCGTTGTGGCCGTCGGCGATCTGCTTGAGGACTTTGTAAAACTCCGGACCTGCCCATTGAAGCGAACGGTGGCGAAGTTCCTCTTTGAATTTCCGATCTTGTTCTGCCCGGCGGGCTTCGACCTTTTCGGGATTGTGCTGGCTGCAATACGCCTGTTCCGGTCCGTGCCCCCGTTTCTTATAACACTGGTGGAACAGTCCGCCGCGGCCAGGTTCTTGGACCTGGACACAACACCGTTCGGGGTCGGCTTTCTTTCCAGCGGGATTACCAGCCCAGCTGCCGTACCTCTTTTCGTGAAAACTAGACAGCTTCATTTGATTACCCGAGTCATCAGTCCATGATGTTCATCGCACCAAGATCCGTGCGAAGTATTCTCATTGCAATACAGGTTCCGGTGGTCGATATACCGGCAGGTCTTGTCCCCCGTCTGCCAGAGAGGAACCCAGCGCTTGTCCTCAGGCTGCTTGGGGACTTTCCGGCGGATCGGTTTCTGATAGACGACCCGCGGCTGAGCAACCAGTTTCGGCAGCGACGGGGTCGATGATGGCGTCGTCCGTTTCGGCCGACGCTTCCCTTCGACAGCCCTCCGGATATTCTCATGGGTCCGGAGAGTGACCCCCGCAGCTCGAGCCCGATGAAGAAGCCCCAGGATGGCGTTGCGGGTCGTCTTGTATTTCGCTGCCAGCTGGCTGCTCGACAGACCCGCATTCCACTCTTCGTAAATCTTCGGGCGGATTTCTTCGCTTATCGACACCGGTATTTTCTCCTTCCATATTTGTTCGTGTACCAGACGGGTCTCTTCGATCCGCAGACCGAATGGACCCGTTTGACCCGCTTGACTCGTTTAATCGGTTTACTGACAATTTCATGAGGTGGCTTCGGGTACGGCCGGACCACCGGCGGATCTTCGGCCAGGAGGGCTTGCCGCTCCCGGACCTTTTCCGCGATGGCCGTAGGGGGCGGGCAGGTGCCGCCGTAAGCCCTGGTTCCCAGGGGGTCCGGGACCACGATGGTCTTGCAGCCTGCCATCAACCCCAGTGCCACCATCAGTATCTGTATCATGTCTGTCTCCACTTTTGGTTAAACCCTGCCAGACGTGCGTAGCGCGCCCCTGGCGGCCTTTCCCCCCTCCGGGCGATTACCCTACCCCCCGGGGTCACGTTTCGGCGTCTCCCGTAAGTTCCGCAGGGGTTTTTCCCCGGCGGGCCAGACCTTCCCAGGCCTCCCAGGCGTCCACGGACCCCCAGCAGGCTGGAGGGGCAAAAGACCTGAGAAACCTAAGGGTGGTGTACACGTCGGCCCACCTATTTTCGGGGAGGGTCTGGGCCAGGGCGGCCAGATCATTCCGGAGGATCAGGGCGAGGGGTCCTCCCATCAGAGTTCCCTGTTCCACCCAGAGGGCCAGACCCCCTTTCCAGTCCTCCGGGACGGCACTCCAGTTCACGACTGTTCGCCAAGGGCTCCGTACTGTTTTGCGAAATCCGAAATCGTCCCGTTGAAGATCCCGCCGTGAGCCAGTTTCGGCTTGGCGATCACCCATGGCTCTTTTACTCGCTCCGACCCCTTGTATTTCCCCGGCGGGGTTATCACATAGTGCCATTCGAGTATCCTCCGCTCGTATTTATATCCCGATGAAAACCGTACGTGGCCGTACGGAAAAGAATTCGCACTCAGGAACGCTGCGGCGAACCGGGGGGCGTCGAGCGACTCGAACCACCTGGCCCATTTTTGTGCTTCAAGAAGCGCCAGGGCGGCAGACCTCATATCACCGCCCTGGTCGCGAAAAATATAGACGGAGTCTTGGCCGTCCATGAATGAAAAGAGAGCCGTGGTCAATCCCAGCCCCCAGGTTTTGTAAACAGGTCCTCGCGAGTTATCTGGACCAGCCGGCGAATGCCTTCAGTCCACGGACGATATTCCCGACTGGGGACCGAAAACTCCGTTGCCTTATAGGCATCGCGGACTAGTTTCAGTTCCTCGATCCAGGCCGCGTAATCCGCCAGATCTTCTGCTCCCATCGTCGACCGGCGGCGGGAGTCGTTGAGATAATCTTCGGCCCGTTTAACGACGCCGCTTAAGACCTTCTCACTCGCTTCACGGCGGAGGTTCACGTCCCGAGCCAGGCTTTCCGAATGGCGCAAGGCCTGGTTGAGAACGGACTGGATCTTGACGATCAGTTTCTCGATTTCGCCGGCGTTTGCGAGGAGGGCATCCAGTTCCGGCTGGGGGAACTTATCCATGGCCCGTTTCCTTCGTGTTCGGCATGTACGAATACAGTTCCAGGTCCTCCGCCTCGTACCAGTGTCGGACCGTGTGTCCGCAATCCGATATGTGGGCACAACGAACCGCGGGTTTCCCTCCGTAGGAAGACGACCCATCGCCTTCGCTTGATATGAAGATCGGAGTCACCGGATCGCGGACTTCGAGAACGATCATCGGCAGGCCGGCCCACCGGATGATCGAAGTCGGGAGAGCGGTCACGATATCCCCCGGCTTGAACTTGTTCTTGCCGTACCGAGCGAATTCCTCCTTCAGCCGCATGATGCGGGCTTCCAGAAGGATCTTATCCCGCGGGGCTTCTTCGCCGCCCGCCGTCAGGAGGTCGAGAACAGACATAGGCTGTCTGGCCATGGTTTTTTCCTTGTCTCATTAAATTGAAAGTTTGACCCCTGGGAGGGGAGACATACCTCCCAGGGGTCCTTTCGTAATGGTCGGCCTTAGGCCGCCATTGCGAGTTCCTGCCAGTCGTTCTTCGGAAGG
The DNA here is from genome assembly GCA_964621415.1 of uncultured Azospirillum sp. Classification (GTDB taxonomy): domain Bacteria; phylum Pseudomonadota; class Alphaproteobacteria; order Rickettsiales; family UBA3002; genus QFOX01. The sequence continues at coordinate 1,736 of CAZUOS010000050.1, read as the reverse complement.
TCAATGATATGGCCGCCGTAGCGTTCCATGTCATTGGACAGATCCGCGTCCTCGACGTCCTGGGCTGTGCGGGTCATGGCCGACGCCAAACCCCAGCGGCTCAGGTCGCCGCCTTCGATGAAGTGGGACATCATCTTCGACTTGACCATATCGGTCAGGAGGTACTTCCTCGCCGTCCGCTCGATCACCTTCACGGGGTCGCCCTGGATAGGTTCCTGGGCTGCGCCGGATATCTTCTTGCAGAGGGTTTCGAACTGGGCTTCCTCGAAGGCCGCCTTCACGACGTCCTTGATCTGGGCAAACAGGGCTCGGTCAGAGAGCTGACGAGTCTCGTCGCTGAGGAGGGCTTCGAAACCTTCCGTCACTTCGTGCTTGCGGCCAAGGTGAGCCTTCCTGACCGACCGGTCGGCGAAGGTGCTGAGGTTCGTACAGGCCTTCTCGAAGACCGAGGTGGAAACCGACAGGGCGCCGGCGCCGACCTCCGAATTCGTAATGACGATCGCCGGGCTGAGGGTCGAGAAGATCGTGTGACCGCCGTCGCCCATCGACTTCCCCTTCGGAATATCCTTCGTGATCCTGCGGTCGACGAACTTCAGATAAAGCTTGCTGTCCGTGATATCACAGCGGAGGGGCATCAGATCCAGTCCCATCAGGACCGGGAGGACGGCTTCCGCCAGATCCTCGTTCTCAAGCGGGCGGTACCGGTCGGAAAGGAACGCCCGGGTATTCCCGTTCAGGGTCCGTACCATGCGGTCGGCCGGGTACTTCTTGAACCACTCGTTAACGTTGTTCGCCAGGAGCGCCGGCGCCTCGGTCCGCATCCGGTCGTAATAAGGCTTCGGAATGCCAACGTGGGAAGCGATCTGGCCGTGAGCCACATCGTTCGCTGGCAGTTCCATCCCGCCGAAAACGAGGTTAGCCTTTTCATCCATGACCATCGCGGTGGTCGGGACTACGAAATCTTTCTTGGCCGCTGCGCGGGCTTCGATTTCGGCCGCGAGCTGGGTAAGGGTCTTCATGGTATGGTCTCCGTTTGGTTTCCTCACACATGATCGTGTGCGGTACCTGCTATGTAAGGCATCCGGCGAAAGAGTAAACAACTTTTTTCGCCGGCTGCCGTCGCACTATGGTCGCATTTCCTCGACCTGAGTCACGCCGCCGTCGATCGTTCCTTCAATGATGATCCCGCCGAAGACGTGGACCCTGTACAGGCCATCCTCCCCACCTGATACGCAGGTCACGGGGCTGTCCTTCCGCTTCAGACCAACCAGGCGGCGGGTCGCAGCGATCATGTTCCGGATTGTGCGGCCGGACGCCTGAAAAATTCGTTCAGTCATCTTTGGTCTCCTGATATTCCCCGCACCAGATCTTTGAAGACACCCGCGGGAAAGTCGGTGTCCCCATATCCCGGTCCCGTTCGGAAGTATAGACCGGCGGCACAATCCGATCGGGAGTGCGCCACTGGTTCCCCTTGAGTCGAAGAATTTACACGATGTACAACTCATTCGACGTCCGTTCCGAACACGTCCGGATAGTCCTGGGCCGGCGTCACATCGACTTCCATCGGCTTAGGGCCGACGACCGATACGACTTCGACGACGAGGAGCGGCTGGGGGCGTTCGCCCTTCGCCACTCGGGACCTGATCAAGGCCTGGGCATGTTGTTCAGCCTGAGCCTTGGTTTGGGAATTATATAGATGACTCCCGAGCGCATTAGTCATCCGCCTTCTCGGCGTT
>CAZUOS010000049.1:0-7899 GCA_964621415.1 uncultured Azospirillum sp. | reverse complement strand
GCTTCGGCTGGCATACGCTGCCGAGCACTTTTTCTAGCGCGCGCGGATGCCGAGGATATGGCAGATGGCTTGCGTGAGATCGGCGCGGTTGAGGGTATAGAAGTGGAAGTTGCTGATGCCCGCGAGCATTAGCATGCGCACTTGCTCGGCTGCCACCATGGCGGCGATGGAATGGCGCAAGGCGGGGTTTTCATCCAGCCCCTCGAGCAGGGTGGCGAGCCATTTCGGCACCGCCGTGCCGCACATGCCGGCGAATTTGGTCAGCTGCGCGACGTTGGTGACGGGCAGAATGCCGGGGATAATCTCCTGTGTGATGCCGCGCGCCCGGCAGCGATCGACAAAGCGTAAGTAGACATCGACATCGAAGAAAAACTGGCTGATGGCGCGGCTTGCCCCGGCATCGAACTTGCGTTTGAGATGGTCGATATCATCCTCGGCCGAGCGCGCCTCGGGGTGGGTTTCGGGGTAGGCGGCGACGGAGATATTGAAATCCGCGATTTTCTTGAGGCCCGCCACCAGCGCGTCGGCGTAGGGGTAGCCATCGGCCATGTCGCGCCGCTCGACCCCTGCCGGGTAGTCGCCGCGCAGGGCGACGATATGGCGTACACCGGCGTCCCAATAGCTGCGGGCGATGTCCTCGATTTCGCCCCGCGAGGCATTGACGCAAGTGAGATGCGCCGCCGGGGTGAGCGTCGTCTCGCGCCGGATGCGGGTGACGGTGGCGTGCGTGCGCTCACGCGTCGAGCCACCGGCGCCATACGTCACGGAGACAAAATTGGGCTTGAGCGGTGCCAGGGTGCGAATCACTTCCCACAGGCTGGTTTCGGCCGCGTCGGTTTTGGGGGGGAAGAACTCGAACGACACCGAAGGCGGCGTTGCGCCATATAGCCCGCGCAGACGCTGCAGCAGCTCGCGGTGGGCATCGAGCAGGGAAGGGGTGAAAGCCATGTGGACTCCTGTGGCAAAAGCGCAACATGTGCGAACTATAGTGCCGTTGTCGGGTTTTTGCATCTCTCTTGATGATTTTTTTACCATTTTCAGGCTAGCATCCGCTGATAAAGTCCATTATACCCCCGCCAAAGAGGGCTCAAATGTCGCGCAGTGTGATGCAAAAACTACTTTCCTTAACGGTGCTGCTGTGGGTGGCCGCCTGTAGCACCGCCCCGAAGGATGACCCGCTCGAGGGCTATAACCGCGCCATGTTCGCGGTGAATGAAGGGGTCGATACCGTACTCATTCGCCCCATCGCCAAGGGCTACCACTACATCACCCCAGACCCCATCCGCGAACGCATCGGCAACATGGCCGATAACCTCGGCGAGCCGGTGAGCATGGTGAACGCCTTCTTGCAGGGCGATTTCACGCAAGGGATGAATAATTTCTGGCGCTTTGTCATCAACTCCACCTTTGGGCTGGGTGGCATGCACGACATTGCCTCGACGGCGGGGATTCCGAACCGCAAGGAAGATTTCGGCCAGACGCTCGCCGTGTGGGGCGTGGATTCCGGCCCCTATCTGGTGCTGCCGATCCTTGGCCCCTCGAACCTGCGTGATGCTGGGGGACGGCTCGCCGATTGGTTCGCCGACCCGCTGACCTATGCAGTGAACGACAGCTGGACGAGTGTCGGCATCGCGGCCGGGAAAGGCCTCGTTCAACGTGAGCGGCTGCTCGACCCGATCGACGATATCTACGCTTCCTCGCTCGACCCCTATGCCAGCTTCAAGAGCATTTACGAGCAGCATCGTGCCGCCGAGATCAAAAACCGGCAGAGCGACAAGCCCGATCTGAATTAGTTTGAAAACTGGCGGGCAGTGGTGGTAGAAGCATCGTGCTTCACCCCCGAGAGAGGATTCTATGCTGCGCCGCCTTGCCCTCACCCTTGCGATTACAGTTGGTTTTGCATCGTCTGTGCAGGCGGCGGATGCGGATGCGGCGAAAAAATTCGTCGATACCGTGGCCGCGCAGGTGATTGCCATTGCCAAGGACAGCCACGCCTCGCAGGCTGATAAGCAAGCGAAAATCGAAACGATCTTCACCGATAAGGTGGATATCAGCAGCATCGCCAAGTTTGTGCTCGGCAAAAACTGGCGCACCGCCACGCCCGACCAGCAATCGGCCTATGTGTCGGCCTATAAGCCGTTCATCCTCAAGAATTATGCGCAGCGTCTCGCTAAATATTCGGGCGAGACCTATACCCTGAAAAACGCCCATCCCGATGGCGATGCGGCGGTGGTCACCATGGCGATCCACGGTGCCGACGGGCAGGACGTGATGGTGGATTACTGGCTGAAAGGCGGCAGCGGCGCCTATAAAATCGTCGATATTGCGGTGGAAGGCGTCAGCATGCGCACCACCCAACGCTCGGAGTTTAATAGCATTGTCGAGAATAAGGGCATCGACGGGCTGATCGAGGCGCTGAAAAAGCAAGTCGCCGCCAAAGGGTAATCCTCAGCTCCTCGCTGTCACACAATCTTCACAAACGGGCCTGGTATTTTTTGCTATACTGGCCCTATGATCCGACCCCGTACCGTGATGCTTGTGGTGCTGATGCTGGTGGCAGGCTGCCGCCCGCCAAGCCTCTATTTTGTGAAGCCTGCGGGCACGCCCGACTATAAGCTCGGCTGGGAAGATGGCTGCGACACGGGCCTCTCGGCGCAGCAAGGCGGTGTCGCCAAGGCGCTCTACGGCTTCAAGAAACGCCCGGAAATGGCGGACAACACCACCTACAACTCAGCCTGGAACGAAGGCTTCACCTATTGCCGGTTCTCGCTGGATCAGGTCGATAAAAGCCAGTGGTTTAACTAGCAGCGACCGCTTTTACCACCTGGTCGAAGTTCAGCTCAACCGGGGTGGCGCGGCCAAAGATGCTGACCGATACTTTCAGCTTGTTGCGGCCATCATCCACGTCTTCCACCACACCCACGAAGCTCTCGAACGGCCCGTCGATGATCTTGACGGTTTCGCCGATTTCGTAATGGATGGTCTGACGCGGGCTGGCGGCGCCGTCTTCCACCGCGTTGAAGATAGCGAGGGCCTCGCGCTCGGTAATCGGTTGCGGACGAATGCCCTTGCCGCCCAGGAAGCCATTCACCTTCGGCGTGGTTTTCACGATCTGCCAGGTGGCGTCGTTCATATCCATTTTGGCCAGCACGTAACCGGGGAAGAACTTACGCTCGCTTTGGGTTTTTTTCCCACGGCGCACCTCGACCACGTTCTCCGTCGGCACCACGACCTGCTCGAAGCTGCCAGTGAGGCCTTTCTGCGCCGCGGTCTCGAGAATGCTTTGCGCGACTTTCTTTTCGAAGCCGGAATGGGCCTGAATAATATACCAGCGCTTGGGTTTTTCGGGGCTGAGGGTGGCGGTTTCGCTCATGGCGTGCTCCTTAATTGAGATACCGAGAAATGATATTATTTGCCGAGGCCGAGAATCCATTGAATGGCTAGCGAAAATGCGCCATCCACCGCGAGGAAAAACACCGCGGCCAGCAACGACAACACCAGCACCATGCTGGTCGAGACCATGGTTTCGCGCCGGGTGGGCCAGGTGACTTTATTCACTTCCTGACGCACTTCACGGATAAATTTGGCAGGGTTAAGATCGGCCATAACGGGGTGCCTTAGAAATTAGCAGATACAAAAACGCACACCGTTTAGGGGTGTGCAGGGCCATCTATAGCGGGTTTTTCTGCCGCTGGCAAGCCATTTAAGCGAGGGCGGGGTGGCTGGCTTATGAAAAAAGCCTGGAAGGAAGGGCGTCATCCCGGCCTTATGCCGGGATCTCCCGAAAATAGCACGAGCCTGAAACCGTCTTTGTCGTTTTTAAAGCTCAGGAGGCATCGGGAGATCCCGGCACAAGGCCGGGATGACGCCCTTTTTTCGGCGCCGTTAACGCGTATCGGGCCACCCTAGCGATCCCCTGTTAGGCCGTATAACACTCGGCGGCGGTGGGGAACTGGCCCTGGCGTACCTCCTGCGCGTACTGGGTGGCGGCGGCCTGGATGGTTTCCGCCAGCTGGGCGTAGCGCTTCACGAAACGCGGCGTGCGGGCAAACATGCCGAGCATATCGTCTACTACCAGCACCTGCCCGTCGCACGCGGGCGAGGCCCCGATTCCAATGGTCGGGATCGGGATACGGCGCGTAATCTCAGCCGCCACAGGCTCCACCACGCCTTCGAGCACCAGCGCGAATGCCCCCGCCTGCGCCACGGCCTGCGCATCGGCCAGCACTTTGGAGGCCGCTTCCTGCGCTTTGCCTTGCACCTTAAAGCCGCCGAGCGTGTGCACATGCTGCGGCATCAGCCCCACATGCCCCATGACAGGAATGCCACGGTCCATCAGGGCGCGGATGGTGGGGGCCATTTCCGCCCCCCCTTCGAGCTTCACGGCGGCGGCGCCTGTTTCCTTCATCACCCGCGCGGCGCTCTGGAAGGCCTGTTCGGGCGAAGCCTGATAGCTGCCGAAGGGCAGATCGACCACCACGCACGCATGCTGCGCGCCGCGCACCACCGCTGCACCATGGGCAATCATCATCTCGAGCGTGACGGGCAGGGTGGAATCCAGCCCATAGACCACCATACCGAGCGAATCGCCCACCATCAGGATATCGCAGGTAGCATCCAGCAGCCGCGCCATCGGCGTGGTATAGGCCGTGAGTGCCACCAGCTTACGCTGCCCTTTGGCGGCACGTAAGCCCGGCACGGTCACCCGGCTCGACTCAGGCGTTGGATGCGACACGGGCTTCCTCACTCACACTGGCATGTTGCGCCATGGCAGGCGTTCCCCAACCGGGCGGTGCTTTCGGCACCGAAATAGTCACCGTAGTGCCCACTTTCAGCTGGCTTTCGATGGTGAACTTGCCCCCCATGGATTCAATAAACTTCTTCGACAGCGGCAGGCCAAGCCCGGTGCCTTCATACTTGCGCGAGAGGGCGGAGTCCACCTGCCCGAAGGGGGTCATCACCCGCGAAATATCCTTCGGCGCAATGCCGATGCCGGTATCGCGCACCTCGATGGTCAGTGCCCCGCTCACCACATCCACCCAGGCATGGCAGCGCACCTCGCCCCCGGCAGGCGTGAACTTCACCGCATTGCTCAGCAGGTTGAGCAATACTTGCTTGAGCTTTTTCGCATCCGTCACAATCACCAGATGCTGGCCCGGCACGTCCTCCACCAAAGTCACTTGCGCGGTTTCGGCGCGCGGCAGCACCATGCGCAACGAGTTGCGGATAATCTTGGTCGCGTCTGTCTCCGCCCATTCGATCTGCAGCTTACCCGCTTCGGCCTTACTGAAGTCGAGAATGTCGTTAATCAGGCTGAGGAGATGTTTGCCCGAGGCGTTGATGTCGTCGAGATATTCCTGATGCGCTTTTGGCAGCTGCTCGCGCACTTCATTGCGGATAATATCCGAAAAGCCAATGATGGCGTTGAGCGGTGTGCGCAGCTCGTGGCTGACACTGGCCAGAAACTGCGATTTATCCTGGCTCTGCGCTTCGGCCTGGGCCACCGCCGCAATCAATTCCAGATTGGCTTCATGCTGCTTGCTCACCAGCACTTCCGCCTTCTGCACAGCGACCAACAGCAATGCCCCAAGCGTCAGCAGCAGGAGCAGCAACACGCCCACCACCCATGGCAGATGGGCCAGAAACCCATAGCCCATCTCGAGCGCGGGATCGAAATAAATCTCGGCCACCGCCTGGGTGATGCTGGCGCTGCTGTGCCGCAACGGCACCAGCACCTGCCACAACCCGCGCGCGGCATCGCCCGGCTTAAGGTGGGTCTCCTGAATAAAATGCGCCACCGGCTTACCCGATTGTGCCACTGAAAAATCAATCGGCGAGAGGCGGTTCACCCCGTCGCGCGTGATGGGGGGTTGCGTACTGCAACAATAGGCCACGTTGCCTGCTGATTCCGCCGCATAAATAGTGACGCTGGCAAGCCCATGCGGCTTAAAGAAGTTCGTGGTTTCCTGCTCGAAATTGGGGCGGTAGGGCGAGTTGGCCGCCCCCGCGATCACCGGCGCATAGCGCTCCCAGACGCTGCCTTGATAGCTTTCCACCAACGCGGCGATTTTGGCTTGCACCGGGGCTTGCGCATTCTCGTGCAGGTAGCTGGTATAGCGATAAAAAAAGATGCCAGCCCCGAGCACCACCAGGGCCATGCACGCAATTGAGAAATAGCGTAAATGTGTAAGCATCGCGCGATACTAGCGGTCACCCAACGAATTACAACAGAAACTCGAGCGGCGTCGGGAAAATGCCCACAGCTGTTACAATCTCGCCTCGCGGCGGTGGTATTCACCGCTCTTGGCTTGCACTCTGCCGCGCGCTTGATTACACCCATCCGCATGACGGTTGCCGCCTCCCTAGAATCCATACCCGAGGGACTATCCGCCGAAGCGGTAGGCCAGCGTCTCGCCGCGCGCCGCCAGGATTTTTCCCTCACCCGCCAACAAGTGGCCGAGCATCTCCATATCCGCGAGCGTTATATTCTGGCGATGGAGCAGGGCGATACGGCTTCGCTGCCCGCCGGGGTTTATGCGCGCGGCTACCTTGCCACCTATGCCGAGTTTTTGGGCTTTGCGCCCGAATCCGCCGTGACCCCGTGCCTCGGCGCGCGCACGGCCACCAGCCAATCGTCGCCCACGGCGATACCCGCCTCGCCCACGCGTCGGCCCGTGCAGCAAGACATCCGCGCCGTGAACTGGCGGGGCCTGGGTGTGCTGGCGGCGTTGCTGCTGGGGATGGGGCTGCTGCTGGCGCAATGCCGCAGTACGCCCGAGGAAGAGGCGGCAAGCCTTGCCCCCCGCGTCGCCCCCGTGCCCGACGAATTGCTCGACGTGTTGCGCACCGCCGTGATGCCGCGCCCCGAAGACGCCGCCTGCCTGCTCTACGAAGACACCGTCGCCTGCCAATACGACAACCCCGTGCTGCGCGAACTCGGCGCGCTCGATGCGGCGGCGCAGCGGCAGGCCCTGTGGCAAATGCAACTGCCCGAAGCAACGCTGCAATGGCTAGCCCTGCCCACGCCTGAGGCGAACCCCGACCCTACCGAGCCACCCAGCGAGCACCCGAATGATTAAGCGTCGGCACACCCATCAAGGCACTATCGGCGGTGTGGCCATCGGCAGCGCGGCCCCGGTCGTCGTTCAATCCATGACCAACACCGACACGGCCGATATTGCCGCGACCGTCGCCCAGGTTCGGGCGCTTGCCGAAGCGGGCAGCGAGCTGGTGCGGCTAACGGTGAATAACGAAGCCGCCGCCCGCGCCGTTCCCGCGATCTACGAGCAATTGCTGGCGGTGGGCTGCGCCGTGCCGCTGGTGGGCGACTTCCACTATAACGGCCACCGGCTGCTCGAGGCCGTGCCCGACATGGCCGCTGCCCTCGCCAAATACCGTATCAACCCCGGCAATGTGGGCTTCGGCAGTAAGCAGGATACGCAATTCGCCCGCATGGTCGAGATCGCCATTGCAAACGGCAAACCCGTCCGCATCGGCGTCAATTGGGGGTCGATGGATCAGGCCTTGCTGCAACGCCTGATGGATGAAAACGCCGCGCAGCCCACCCCGCGCGACGCCGACGCCATCGCCCGCGAGGCCCTGGTCGTATCCGCCCTGCAAAGCGCCGCCCTTGCCGAATCGGTGGGCATGGCGCCGGGCCACATCATCCTTTCGGCCAAGGTCAGCCGTGTGCAGGATCTCATCGCTGTGTATCGCAGCCTGGCGGCGCGCTGTCCGTATGCGCTGCATCTGGGCCTAACGGAAGCGGGCATGGGCAGTAAAGGCATCGTCGCCTCGAGCGCGGCGCTCGCCGTTCTGCTGCAAGAGGGCATCGGTGACACGATCCGCATCTCCCTCACGCCCGAGCCGAACGGCGACCGCACGCGTGAGGTCATCGTC
>CAZUOS010000048.1:0-8023 GCA_964621415.1 uncultured Azospirillum sp. | reverse complement strand
CTAACGCGGCAATGTCAGCACCACCCGTGCGCCGCCTTCTGCGCGGTTGCTGAGGGTGAGGGTGCCTTTATGCTCCTCGATGGTGCGCTTGACGATGGCGAGGCCCAGCCCCGTGCCTTTCGTGCGGGTGGTGACATATGGCTCGGTGAGGGTTGCGAGCTTATCCTCTGGGAAGCCGGGGCCATTATCCTCGATGGTCAGGGTGATCGCGGCCGCTTCCGCCACGAGGGTCAGGTGGATTTCCTTGACCTCGCGCCCTTCCATCGCCTCGCCCGCGTTCTTCAGCAGGTTGAGCAGCGCGCGGCCCAGCTGACCTTCGTCGCAGGTGAAGGGCACGGGCGCATCCGGCAGGTTCAGCGTATAACGCACATCCGCATTCACCGTTTGCGACGAAAACACCGTTTTGCGTACCAGCGCCACCAGATCCTCCTCGTGGAAGACGCTCGCGGGCAGGCGCGCATAGGCCACGAACTCCTCCACCATGCGGCCGATATCGCGCGTGTGGCGGGCGATGGTCTCGACATAACGCTCGAAGCTTTCGCGCAGCTCGCCGGGTTCTTCGGGGGCGAATTTTTTGCGCAAGCGCTCGGCGGAGAGGGTGATGGGCGTGAGCGGATTTTTGATCTCGTGGGCGATGCGCCGCGCCACGTCGGCCCAGGCGGCGGCCCGCTGCGCCGAAACCAGCGCGGTGATATCGTCGAACGTCACGATAAACCGCTCGATGGCTTGCTCGCTGCGCTCCGCCGTCACCTGCACATGCAGGGTCAGGCGCTTTTCCTTGCAAGCAATCACCATCTGCCCACGGGCCATGCGGCTCGGTGTTTGCTGCACTTGCGCAATCAGCGGCACCACGTCGGGCATCAGCTCGGCGATCGGCGTGCCGATGAAATCCGCCTCGCGCCCCAGCAGCTCGCTGGCCGAACGGTTATGCAGCATCACGCGTTCGTCCTCGCCCAGTGCGATCACCCCGGCGGAAACCCCAAGCAGCACCGCCTCGGTGAAGCGGCGGCGCTCGTCGCTCCTTCGGTTTGCCTCCATCAAATCCTGACGGCTGGATTCCAGCTCGCCGGTCATGCGGTTGAAAGTGCGGCCAAGGTTGGCGATTTCGTCATCCGCCCGCCCCTCTGGCACACGGATGGAATAGTCGCCGCCGCGCACCTGTTCGGTCGCGAGCATCAGTGCCCGTAGCGGCTCGATCAGCCGCACGGCAAGCAGAATCCCCGCCCATAGCGACGCCATGAGAATAATCAACGCCACCAGCACAAACACCGCGAAAAACTGATGCTGCAAGGTGCTGAGTCCCACTTGCAGCTTATGGTATTCGGCGACGGTCTCTTTCGCCGCGCGCATATGCTCGAGCACCTTGGGATCCACCACGCGGGTGATGAGCAGATACGGCCCCAACCGATCGAGCGCCACCACGGCCTGGATTTTGGTCTGATCGTCGCCGAACACCGCTACCTGGCCACCATCGGCACGGGCCAGCACCACTTCCGGCAGGCGCTCGAACATCAGCGAAAAGCTCAGCGCACTGCGCGCCACCACCCCCTCGCGTGTGAACACAATCGCCTCGCTTAAGCCCCGCGCTTCGGCCTGCGCGGTGAGGGCGGCGGTCAGGGCCTCGGCATTATTCGCGAGGCGCATGCGTTGCTGGTGCAGCACGGTGCTTAAATCCACCGCTTCGCTGCGCATGGCTTCCTTATGCTCCTCCACATAGGCCGTCGCGAGGGTGATCGAATCCTCAAGCGCCGAGGCCACTTGCGTGTCGAACCACGAGCGCATCCCCACATTGAAAAACAGCAGCGAGAAGGTGGCGACCATCACCGTCGGCAAAATGGCGATGCCGCAAAACATGGTGATGATGCGCGTTTGCAGCCGCGTGCCGAGGCGGCCATCCTGCGCACGGTTCCACAGCAGCCGGGTGCGATGCTGCACTGCAATCACCATCAGCACCAGCATGGCGCCGAGGTCGAATAGCACCAGCCGCAGCGTGCGGTGCGGCGCTACCTGGCCGGTCAGCACCGTGTCGAGCTTGAAGCTGAGGGCGATGAGGCCCGCGAGCAGCAGCGCAATCCCTGCTGCAATCCACCGTCCGCCCGGCATCTGGTAATGCTGGCGCGCGGCTTTCATGAACGAACTGTGCGAGCGGTTGGGCATGGGGGTGGTGAGTATACGAGAAAGATGATGGGGGGTGTGTCCGTCCGTCATTGCGAGCGGAAGCGTTGCAATCCAGCATAGAGTTTTAGCTGGATTGCAACGCTTCCGCTCGCAATGACGCGCCCAGAACCTGTGCCAAATCGCGTCAGGCCGCAGGCAAAAAGCGACGGCTTTTAGGATTTCAACCGGAGCGTGGCAGCGCCACGTGAGGATTGAAATCCTAAAAGACTCACGCGTTTGCCCGGCCTCACGCGATTTTTAACTCACGCCGCTTCGCGCAGCATTAAATCGCGTGGTACAATCCCATACTCACGCATTTTTTTGCGCAGCGTGTTGCGGTTAAGGCCCAGAATCTCCGCCGCCTTGATCTGGTTGCCGCCGGTCGCCCGCAGTGTTTCGCGGATGAGCGGTTTCTCGAGCGTCGCCAGCAGCCGCGCATAGAGGCCGGGGGCAGGAAGCGCCCCTTGCTGCGCCGCAAAAAACGCTGCGATTTGCTGCGCCAGATAGGCCTCGACATTCGGCGGCAAGCTCGCTTCGTCGCCCCCCTCGCGCCCATGGCTCACCGCGAGGGTCGGCATAGCGCCCGTCATCGCTTCGCTGGGTTTCGCGCGCGGCGCCAGCAGCGGCACCACGTCGCTTGCCACAATCAAACGTCGCTGAGTGAGCGCACAGAGGCGATAGATCAGATGCTCCAGCTCGCGCACATTGCCCGGCCAGTCATGCTGCGCGAGGGCGGCGAGCGCGCCGTCATCCAGCGTTTTGGCGATCAGCCCGCGCGCCACCGCCAGGCTCATGAAATGCCGCACCAGCAGGGGAATATCTTCCGCATGCGCGCGCAGCGGCGGCAAGGCCAGCGGCACCACATGCAGGCGGAAATAGAGATCCTCGCGGAAAGCCCCTTGCGCTACCAATGCCGCAAGGTCGCGGTGGGTGGCGGCGATGATGCGCAGCTCGGTGCGGATGCTGCGGTTGCTGCCGATGGGCGTCACCTGCTGTTCCTGCAGCACGCGCAGCAGCCGTGTCTGCGCTTCCATCGGCATGTCACCGATTTCGTCGAGGAACAACGTGCCGCCCTGCGCCTGCTCGAACGCGCCGATCTGCCGCGCCTGCGCGCCGGTGAACGCACCCTTTTCGTGGCCGAACAGCGCCGATTCGATCAGCTCGCGCGGGATGGCCGCCATGTTGAGCGCTACAAACGGCTTCGCCTTGCGCTTCGACAGCACATGCAGCGCGCGGGCGATGCGCTCTTTCCCGGTGCCGGATTCGCCCGTAATGAGTACAGTGAGGTCGTTGCCGATCAGCCGTGCGAGGGTGGCGAAGACCTGCTTCATCGCCGGCGATGCGCCGACCAGCACCAGATCCTCGGCGATGGTCACCATCCCCTCTTCGTTGCCCGCTGTGGCGTCGCCACTCGCGTGGCGGGTGGCGCGCTCCAGCGCTTCCATCAGCTCGTGCAAATCAAACGGTTTGGGCAGGAACGTCACCGCCCCCAGCTCCTGCGCGCGGGCGGCGTTCAGCAGCGTGTTGTGCGCGCTCATCACCAGCACGGGCAGCTCGGGGCGCAGCATGTGCCAGCGTTTCAGCCCGTCGAGCCCGTTGCCTTGGGGCATCGTCACATCGGTCAGCGCCGCGTCGCCTTCGCCCGCGATAATCCAGCGCTCCATCTCCTCGAGCCGGTCTGTCGCCCGCACGTCATAGCCCGCCGCGCGCATTGCCCGGCTGAGCACGGTGAGGATGCTGGCGTCGTCGTCGCAGAGGAGGATGGTTTTGGGGGATGTCATGCCTAGCCTGCCTAATTTTTGTGCAGGCGTAGCAGAATCCCCAAACGCTGGCAAGAATCATTGATCTTTCAGCCAATCTTTCATAGAATCACCGTCCACCACGAGGTTCTTATGTCCACCCCGCGCCTGCGCACTGCGGTGCTGATTTCCGGCAATGGTAGCAATTTACAAGCCCTGATCGATGCTGCTGCTGCGCCTGATTTTCCTGCGGAAATCGTGCTAGTGATCAGCAATGTGCCCGGGGTGCGCGGCCTCGCACGGGCGGAGGCGGCGGGCATCCCCACGCGGGTGCTGCCGCACGGCAATTACCCGAGCCGCGAGGTGTATGATGAGGCAATCCACGCCGTGCTCGAGGAAGCGCAGATTGGGCTGGTGTGCCTCGCCGGGTTCATGCGGGTGTTAAGCACGCCATTCACTCAGCGCTGGGCCGGGCGGATGATCAATATCCACCCCTCTTTATTGCCAAAATACAAAGGGCTGCACACGCATGCGCGGGCGATCGAGGCCGGCGAGCGCGAGCATGGCGCGACCGTGCATTGGGTGACGCCGGAGCTGGATGCGGGCGAGATCATTCTCCAGCGGGCCATTCCCATCGAGCCGGGGGATACGCCCGAGACCTTGGCCGAACGGGTGCATAGGGTGGAACATGCCATCTACCCCGAGGCTTTGCGCCAGGTGGCGAATAGCTTGCGAACATAAAGCGCATTATATTTTATATAGAGATGCTTATTTGGCCGATTCCACCGCATCCCAGAAGCGGGTGGCGAGGTTGATGCCATAGAGGCGCTCGGCGGCACGCAAGCCCGTCGGGCAGGTGACGTTGATTTCGGTGAGGTAATCGCCAATGAAATCGATGCCCGCAAGCAGCAGCCCCTCACGTCGCAAGAATGGCCCTAATGCCGCGCAAACCTCTTGCTGTTGGCTTGATAATTCCGCATCCGCAACGGCTTTTCCTCCGGCGCGCATATTGGCGCGGATAGAGCCTTCCTCCGGCACGCGGCGGAAGGTGGCGGCCACCTCGCCGCCGATAAAAATCACCCGCCGGTCGGCGTCCTTCACTTCAGGCAAAAAAGCTTGCCACATCAAGGGCTCGCGGCTGGTTTGGCACCATTGCTCGAGCAGGGTCTCGAGGTTGCGATCTCCGCGTGCGAACTTGAAGACGCTATGCCCACCGAACCCATAGAGCGGCTTGGCGACAATCGCGGCATGCTCTTCGGCAAACGCGTGAATGACCTCGAGATCACGGCTGATCAGCGTCGGCGGCAGATACTGCCGGAAGCCGAGCGCCGAGAGTTTTTCCGGCGCGTTACGCACCCCGGCCGGGCGGTTCCAGACTGGCGTGGTGGCGGGCAATTGCTCGAGCAAATGGGTGGCGGTGATATAGCCCATGTCGAACGGCGGGTCTTGCCGCATCAACACCACTGAAGCTTCGGCCAATGGGGTCAGGGTTGGCTCGCCGGATTGAAAGAACGGAGTCGCTGAAAAATCAAGCGTAATCGGCGTGAGTGGTGCCAGAATCTCACCCGCGCGCCAGCTTAATTCCTGCGGCAGGTAATAGGCGACCTCATATCCCCGCCGCGCCGCTTCCGCCATCAGCATCAGGCTGGTGTCGGTCGTGGGTTTCAGCGTCGCGGGTGGGTCAAGCTGGATGGCGAGCAGGGGGCGAGTCATGGGAAAGGATGGGTTTGAGGTAAGGATTCCAGAGCCTGTTATCCTGAAACGAGTTCAGGATGACAGGCTCTGGAATCCTTGCCTTGAACCCTAAGCCACTCCCCCCGCCAATTCCAGCGCTTTTTTCAATACATCGCGGGCGACGGGGGCGGCGGCGGCGGCACCGCCCCCACCATGTTCGATGATGACGGAGCAGCAATATTTCGGCGCATCGACCGGGGCATAGCCGACAAACCACGCATGGTGGCGGAACTCCCACGGCAGTTCTTTCTGGTTCTGCCCATGCACCAGCAGCTTCCTCACCTGGCTGGTGCCGGTTTTACCGCCGAAGGCGTAGGCGGGGTCTTTGATAGTGCTGCCATACGCGGTACCGCGCGGCGAGTTGCCGACGCGGCGCATGCCATCGAGGATGACGGAGAGATGCTCGGGCGCGACCTCGATCGGCACGGCGGGCTCGCCCTCGACATCCTTGAACAGCCGGGGTTTGAAGGTCTGGCCGCCATTCACCAGCCGCGCCACCATTTGCGCGAGCTGGATGGGGGTGGCGAGCGTATCACCCTGGCCGATGGCGGTGTTGATGGTCTCGCCGGGGTTCCAGCCTTGCTTATAGGCTTTCAGCTTCCAGGCGGGGCTTGGCACAATGCCCGCCTGCTCGCCCAAAAGCCCAAGGCCGGATTTTTGCCCCAGCCCAAAGCGCAACGCCATGGCAGCCAGCGGCTCGATGCCGATTTCATGCGCCACGGTGTAGAAGAACACATCGCAGGATTGTTCGAGCGCTTCGGCCATAGTGAGGGTGCCGTGGCCTTCGGTTTTCCAACAGGTGAAGGGGTGGTTGCCGAGATAGAACGTGCCGCTGCAATGCACGTGCGATTTGGCGTTGAACTTGCCGGTCTCGAGGCCCGCGAGGCCCGTCATCATTTTGAAGGTGGACCCCGGTGGGTATTGCCCGGCGATGGCTTTGTTCATCAGTGGCGCGCGCTTATTCTCGCGCAAACTCGCGTAATAATCGGCCTTGATGCCTTTGCTGAACTCGTTGGGGTCGAACGCGGGCATGGAGGCAAGCGCGAGGATGGCGCCGGTGTCGACCTCCATCACCACCACCGCGCCGGATTCTTCGCCGAGCCGGGTGACGCAGAACTCCTGCAAGCGGCTATCGATGGTGAGGGTGAGCGTGTCGCCCTGGGTGGGTGGCGTGCGTTTTAACTCGCGCACGGGCGAGCCGTGGGCATTCACCTCCACCTCACGTGCGCCGGCTTTGCCTTGAAGCGTCGCCTCGGCCAGCAGTTCGATGCCGCTTTTGCCGATTTTCATCTCCGGCTGCTTCAGCAACGGTTGCGATTCATCGACCTCGCCCTCGGCCACTTTACCGACATAGCCGATGAGATGGCTCGCATGGTCGGCAAACGGGTAGTGCCGCCACTGGCCTTCCTCGATACTGACCGACGGCAGCTGCGGCAGGTAGAACTGAATCCGCGCAATATCCTCCCAGCTGAGATGCTCGCGCAGCAGCACCGGCAGCCCCACCTTGCGATGGGCGATACCGTCGTTGATGAGCTTCAGCTCGCGCGGCGAGAGGGCAAGGAGCTTGGTGAGGGTGGCGAGGGCGTCGCGCGCGTCGTCGCGGTCGTCGGCGTCGAGCATGGCACGGTGGTTCACATGGTTCATCGCCATGGGTACCCCGTTGCGATCCGCAATCAACCCGCGCGGGGGAATGATGAGTTGCAGCTTGGCGCGGTTACCTTCTGCCAGCGTCTTGAACTCGGCCCCATGGACGAATTGCAGGTAATAGAGCCGCGACAGCAGCGCCGCGCCCGCCGCTGCCTGCACGCCGCCAAAAATCAGCGCCCGACGGGTGAGGGTTCGTTGCAACGCATGAGAGCGCATGGCTATTCCCCCCCGCTTACGCGATGCAGCAGCGCATACCAGCCCGCGCTCGCCAGCCCGGCGAGTAGCAGGGGTGCGAGCTGCGGCGGGTGAGGCAGCGTATATTTCAGAATGGTCCAAAGCAGCCCGTGCCACAGCACCAGCACGCCTGTCACCTCCATGAGGCGGAGGCGGAACGGCCCGCTCACCAGCCGATGGTGATAGTGCTGACAAAGGCCATAAAGCAGCACACTCAGCAGCCCTTGCGCGCCAAGCGGGGTGCCGCTCAGCACATCCTGTAACAGGCCAAGCAGCAGGCATAGCAGCACCGGCCAGCGGCCACGCGGCTGCCACAGCAGCGTCAGCACCCACACCATGTTCGGCATCAGCGTCACGGGGAAGGGCGATACGGGCAGCGCCGCCAGCAGCACCAGCAGCAGGCTGAGCAGCGCAATCGGTAGCGTGCGGGCGATGGTTTGGGTCATGGCTTTCGAGGTGGCACAGTGCTGGGGTTTTGTAAAGGGATTGGGGGAGGGGGCGAAATGGGGAAT
>CAZUOS010000047.1:0-8087 GCA_964621415.1 uncultured Azospirillum sp. | reverse complement strand
CAAGGGCATGGTCAGGGAGACCGGGAAGCTGTCGCTGCCGCCCGTCCAGGCCTGTTCGTACTGCAGCCAGGGACCATCGGAGCCCGCCTCGATCTGGGCCACAAGCTGATCAGCGGCATAGATGGGCAGGCCCATGGCTCGCGCCTCCGTCAGAATTCAGCCGAGTCGGTGAGGTGCATGCCCGCGGCCTTGGCGGCGGCGAGCGCCTTGCCTAGTTGGGCCGTGGCCTTGCCAGCTTCGAGCTCGACAATGAAGCGCTCGCCCACGCCGATCGAGAGGGCGAGTTCGCGTTGAGTGAGCCCTAGCGCCTTGCGCGCCCGCGCGAGGGTGGCCCCGAAGTCCTTTGCTGTGGCGATCATGTTATCTTCCCGAGCGGGAAGATAGGCGCAGATTTGCATCCCGCGCAATGCAAATCTTCCCGCTCGGGAAGATCGACGCGCCCCAACGTCGATGAGGCTAGAAATCTTCCCGACCGGGAAGAATTTCGTCGGCATAAGAAGAGCTAATCGCCGCCAGAGCCGCCCGCTCTCGCTTCCGCAAGCAGGGCTGTGAGGGCTTCGGTTGTCTCGCGGCGGTCAAACCACACCCCGCCCAGCGCAAGGGTCTCTGGGGCTCCATCGGGCGCCAGGCTTCCAATGCTCAGATCCGCAAGGCCGCGCGCCAAAGTCTCCGCGGCTTCCCGCATGCAGGCTTTGCATTGCTCAGGATCCGTATGCGGATCGAGCGTCTGGAGTCTCGCAACCAAGGTCTGAAGATCGCTCATCGCTGCACGCACGTTCTGGACGTTCGCGCATGAACGTCGGTCTTGGCGGACCGTAAGGACTGACGTCGGGCGCCGCCAGGGGTGTCGGTGCTCACACCAGGCGCAACATAGGCAGTCGTCTCCCGGATGGGGGCCGCCGAAGGGGGCTCGTCCGCGATCCAGCTCACGACCCTAGGGCGGGCCGGTTAGGGGCCAAGGCGACCTCGCCGAAGGCGAGGCGGGGCCGACGGACCCTCACGGCCTTCGCTGCGCTGCAGGCCGGTTTCCATCGGCCACGGCCCTGTCCCCTGCCCTACTCCCCGCCCTTCCCGGTCGCGAGATCGCGGGAACGAGCCCGCCGATCCGGCAGCAAAGCGGGAGACGACGATGACGACGATGGCGATGGCGCAAGCGGTTTTCCAACACGCCCACGACTTCTATGACACCGACAGCTGGTACGTGGTCGCCGAATGCTGGGACGTCCTGGCGATCGCCGAGGAGCTGGACCGTCAGGAAGAGCGCAGCGCCACGCCGTTCGAGCTTGAGGCCGCGGCTATCGCCCACTTCCATACCTTGCTGCACGACAACCGCAGGACCCGCCACTGACCAAGGGCGCGGCGCCGTCGAGGCGCCGCGCCTCGGACACCGCAGAACAGGCGCCGAACAGACTCCAAGCCCTGGAGGTGGGCGGTCCTGAACCCACCATCCCTTGGGGTTGGTGATTCGTTCCGATTCATCGCCAGGGCGCCTCTAGGGCGTGGCGATCAGGGTGATGTTGAGGGCCTTAAGCGCGTCGACGAAGCCGGCCAGATGGGTGAGTTCGACGACCGGCGAAGCGGCGAGCACGCCAGGCAGGGCGCGATCGTAGACACAGATGCAGGTGCGACCGGTCAGGCGAGAGCTATAGACCAAGCCATCGGCGTCGGTTTGGTCGTAGACCGCCTGGCTGAGTTTGCGCCCCTGCCCCTGCGCCTTTCCGCGGGCGGCTTCGGTTGACACGCCCAGCCGCACCAAGCCTGTCGTGCGCAGATCGATCAGCATGAGGGGCGCGCGGGCGGTGATCTCGGTCGCGCCCCAGGTTGCGGCCTCGACATCGAGGAGTTTGCGGGTCGCCTTGCCCTGAAAACGGTCGCGGACAAGGGTTTCCGCCACGCTCGTGGTCAGTTCCTGGCCAAGGTAGATCACCTTGAAGGCCTTGGCCGGGCTGGCGAAGCGCGTCACGCCAAACCCCGCTCCCAGCGGCGTGGCCGCATGGGCCATCGGCGTCACGCGCACATACGCCTTCGGCGCGATCTCGACGGCGAGGTCGGCCAGGATGTGGGGATCGAGCGTCACGCGCCGGCGAAGTTCGACCGGGCGGCCTCAACGACCTTGTCGGTCGCCCCGGCCTTCAGGCGCGCCAACGGGGTGGCTCCGCCGAGCTCGGGATTGGGTTCACGCAGCCAAAGCCATGCCATGCGCGGCTCGCCAACGGCTTCGACGACCGGGCCGAGGCCTGACACGGGGCGGCCATCGACGAACTGTTCGGTTGGGAAGGCGTGTTTGCGCACGCCTACCAGCAGGCCGATCACTGCCCCCTGCTTTTGCCAATTGTGCAGGGTGGAGCGGGCGACGCCAAAGTCGCGCTCAAGCTCGGTCGGTCCCGCAAGCGGGCCCGCCCAATCCTCGACCTTAGTCGGCGTCGCATAGCTCGCGATCCGGGCCTTGCCCTCTTCGGCCGACAACACCTGACCCAGGCCCGCGCCTTGGCTGACTTCGGCCGGTCCCTTAGCGACCAGCTTCAGGACTTGCGGCGCGGCCTCCGGTTCGGCGGCGATTTCGGCGATGAATTTCTTGAACTGAGCCTTGCGGGCGATCAGCCGCTTGCGGGCGGACGGCGAGAGTTTCGTCGCCGTGGCGCTGAACTCGGCGACCAGCTTGACGACTTCGCTCAGCTCGCCCCTGTTGGACTTTGGATTGCGCTGGACGAACATGCCGATCAGGTCTGCGGCTGCGGGGCTGGCCATCTTCGCAGAGCCTCGGGACGTCGAGCGGCGGGCGTTCGCGGCGGTCATGGGACGATCCTCTTCGATCATGACGTTGTAGATAATCCCAAACGTCCCATTTGTCCAATTTGTGCCGCGCGTCTGTAGCGCATCGCCTGCGGGCCGATCAAAACCCAGCTGCCGCGCTTGTCGCTCCGCCTGGCGGACGGCCCATCACCCTTGCCCCTCGTGGACCGCCCACCGCGAGTCGCGGCATCTGACCTTGGAGGGTGTCGGACAGCGGATCGCGCCAAGACGGCCTTCTTCCCCCAGGTTCGCAGGCTTCTGAGCCGCGACGGGCCGAGGTGCGGACCAGCCACCTTGCTTTGAAAGTGGTCCCCGCCGTCCTTGGCTGCGGGAATGACGCCTTGTGGCGACCTCATTGAGCCCGCGCTGTGGAAATCTGGCCTGGCGCATGAAGCCAGTTCATCATTGAGGCCGGTCACCAATACCCCGAGCAAATGCCCAGCGGGCTGCGGTCCCCCGCGATCAATCCCACGAACCTAGGCCGGGCGGTTCCGGGTCAAAGCCGACCTCGCGTGCGAGGCGCGGGGTTGAGGACCCTCCGGCCTTCCGCCGCTGCGCTCTGTGCAGGCCGGTTTCCACACCCCGCGGGCTTTGGCCCGGCCCCTTCGCCCGGCCCAGCAGGTCGCGTGATCGCGGCAGGGACCGCGAGCCGCCGGGGTTCTTCCCGGCGGTCGATTGGAGAAACGTGATGCTCAACAAGGTTCAACTCATCGGCTTCACCGGCGCCGACGCTGAAATCCGCACCGTCTCGGGCGGCAAGAAGGTCGCCACCCTGCGGGTCGCCACCAACCGCTACACCAAGAAGAACGGCGATCGGAAGGACTACACCACCTGGCACCAGGTGGAGATCTGGAACCAAGGCACGGTCGGCTGGCTGGAAGGCCGCCATCTTCCCAAGGGCTCCAAGGTGTTCGTCGAAGGCGAGATCCGCCACGACCGCTACACCGACCAAAGCGGCCAGGAGCGGTTCTTCTCCAAGGTGGTGGTCGCCACGCCGCAGCACGAGCTGAAGTCCCTTGATCGGCAGGAGGCGGCCGACGAGGACTAACCTTCGGCAGGGCCCGTCCGGTCGCCGGGCGGGCCCGCAAAGGCCGTAAAGGCAGGGCGATTTGGGGTGGATCCGGGTGAAGTTGCCCATGGGCAACTTTTCGATCCGAGGCCGCCCTGGCGCGCCCTCCCCTACCCTTCCCTCTCACAAATGAGCATGGTGGCGTCCAAGATGTCCAAGCGCGCGATTCGACAACAGGAGTTCGATCTCTTCATCCCTCGGATGAGCAGCCTGCCGCTGAAAGATCAGTGGGAGGTGATGGAGCGTCCGTTCTTTTCGTTGAGCAAACGCAAGCGCCTGAAGCCCATCGAATACACCAGCCCCGATGGCGAGGTCTGGGTGCATGTCAGCGCCAATCCGGCATTCGGCATCGCCACCATCTGGGACGCCGACATCCTCATCTGGGCGACCTCGCGGATCAACCAGATGCGCGAGCAGGGCGTCAACGACCTGCCGCGCACCCTGCATACCACCAGCTACGACCTCTTGAAGGCGATCAAGCGCGACACCGGGGGCAAGGGCTACAAAGAGCTGCAGGCGGCGCTGCAGCGTCTCGAGGCCACCACGATCCAGACCTCGATCCGCGGCTCGAAGCGCAACACCAAGGCGCAGTTCGGCTGGCTCGACGAGTGGGTGCTGGAATCAGATCCGGTGACCGGCGCGCCCAAGGGGCTCAGCCTGACCCTGTCCAACTGGGTCTATGAGGGGGTGATCAAGGATCGCTCCTTGCTGACCCTGCATCCAGACTATTTCGCCCTGGCCGGCGGGGTTGAGCGGGCCATCTATCGCATCGCCCGCAAGCACGCCGGCGACCAACCCGGCGGGTGGACCTGTCGGGTGAGCGTGTTGCACGACAAGACCGGTAGCGAGAGCCCGCTCAAGCAGTTCAACTACCTGCTCAAGCGGATCGTCGCCGCCAATGATCTGCCGGAATACGACCTCAGCTTCGTCAACACGGCCGACAATTCGCAGGCCATCCATTTCGTGCGGCGGGACGCCGCCGAACGCGCCGCCATCAAGGCCGATCTTGAGCGACTTGCCGCCGATTCGGCCCGTCGTGAGCGCGAGGACGCCCGAGCCTTGCAGGTCGATGCGATGTTTGAGAAGCGTAGGGTTCCGCCCTCGGGGGATCGGTGACCTTTTCCACGGGGGATCGATGACCGCCTTGCCGGGGGATCGGTGACCCAGCTCTCGGGGTTTCGGTGACCGGCCGATTTCAAAACCCCTTGTGGGGACTGGCTTTTCCGGCCCTCGCGCGGCGTCTAACTCTGCCTAACCTTATCCCTAAGATATCTTCTAACGGGGTGTGGCGGACGGGCTGGCTTGCCGTCGCCTTGAACCAAGAGGGTTCAGGCTCGGCGCGCTGTTAACCCTTTCTTCATTGTATCGAGCCGAAAACTTGGCAAATTCCGGACGTGATGTCGGATATTTGCAAAGGAGGCGGACCATGGCGAAGCAAGCCCTAGCTGAAAGCACCGCTTCCGGCCCCGTCCTGCTCGCCGCCATGTCAGCGCTCAGCGACCGGGCGCATGACGTCATCACCCGCCTTCGCGCCACGGTGTTTGCACCGGGTGAGCAGAAGATCGTCGATCTGCGGTTTACGGTCACCAAGGCGGCCGAAATGGTCGGGCGAACCTCTGAAGCCATTCGGCAAGCCGAAGCCGATGGACGTCTCCCCGCCCCGCGCTTGAGCGCGACCGGCCGCCGGGAAGGCTACAGCCTGTCCGAGGTCAACCATATGCGTGACGTCTTCGGCACGCGCCCCCGGCGTGGACCTGACGATCCGCCCATCGTCCTGGCGGTGCAGAACTTCAAGGGCGGCGTCGGCAAAAGCACGCTGACCTGCCACGTCGCCCAGTTCCTGGCGTTGAAGGGCTACCGGGTGGCGGTGATCGACTGCGACAGCCAGGCGAGCACCACGACAATCTTCGGCTTCAACCCCGACATCGACATCGACGACGAGGAGACCCTCCTCCCCTTCTTCCGCCACGGCGGCGAACCGGACCTGAAGTATGCCCTGCGGTCTACCGCCTGGCCGGGCATCGATCTGGTGCCTGCGAACCTGGGGCTCTACCAGGCCGAATACGAAGCCGCGGCACGGCTTCGCGGCAATCCGGACGCGCTCGACCGTCTGCGTCGTGGCGTGGAAAGTATGGCCGGGGACTACGACGTGGTCCTACTGGATCCGCCGCCAGCGCTGGGCATGCTTTCGCTGGCCGTGCTGCGCGCCGCCAATGCGCTGCTGATTCCGACGCCGCCCTCGACCGTCGACTTCGCCTCGACGGCGCACTTCCTGCGGATGATCGTTGAGACGCTCGAGGTGATGCAGAACCACCTGGGCGCCCGCGGCTACCATTTCCTGCGCGTCGTCGCGACCAAGGTCGATGAGGGCAAGAGCGCCCACACGCAGATTCGAGACATGATGGAGGCGGTGTTCGGGGCCGACATGCTGTCGGCCTCGCTGCTCGACTCCGCCGAGATCGACAACGCCAACGTCCAGCTGCGCACCGTCTATGAGCTCAGCGGTCCGACGACCAAGACCTATGAGCGCTGCCGCAACAATCTGGATCGCCTGAACGGCGAGATCGAACTGCTTATTCGCAGAGCCTGGCCGAGCCATCGGCCTGAGCTTCGTCGGCTTGGACTAGGGTAGGGGAGGGCGGTCATGGCATCCACAACAGGCAAGAACCGCTCGATCCTCGCGGGCTTGGTGGCCCCGGTCACTGAAACCCCAACCGTTGAACGTGGCGCGCCCGCAACGGAGCGTCTGAGCACCCGCCTGACCGGCCTGGCGCGGGTGACGTCCGGAGACGTCAAGGAAAAGACCCTCAAGCTCGTCGATCCGGCCCGTTGCCGGATGTGGAGCCGTCATAATCGCCGCTACGATTTGCTCAACGAGGCCTCCTGCGCCGATCTGCTGGAGAGCTTGCGCTCCCAGGGCGAGCAGGAGTTTCCCGCGATCGTGCGGCGGGTCGAGGACGACCCGGCCTTCGACTACGAGGTCATCAGTGGCGCGCGCCGGCATTGGTCGGTCAGCTACCTGCGCAATGTCGAGCATCGCGAGATCCGCTACCTGATCGAGGAGCGTGAGCTCACCGACGAGCAGGCCTTCCGACTGGCCGACGTCGAGAACCGCGCCCGCCAGGACATCAGCGACTACGAGCGCGCGCTCGACTACCGCCATGCGGTCGAGACCTTCTATGGCGGTGTCGCGCAGCGCATGGCCGAACGGCTGGAAGTGCCCAAGGCGTGGCTTTCGCGCTTCCTGGACCTCGGCAAGCTGCCGACCGACGTCGTCGAAGCTTTCGGTGATCCGCGCCAGCTGAAGGAGCGCCATGCCCGGACGCTGAAACCCCTGCTGGCTGACGACGCTTCGCGTCCCAAGGTGATGGCGGAAGCCAAGCGTCTGGCCGGCGTGCAGGCGGCCGCTGTGGCGAGCGGGAAGGGGCTGCTTGACCCCGCCAAGGTCGTGACCCTGCTCGTCAAGGCGTCCGCAGCGCCGGCGTCGGCCAAAAAGCCGACCGCCAGGGGCGTCATGAACGTGACGAACGAGGCCGGCGCGACCCTGTTCACCCTGGCGCGCAAGGGGGCCAAGCGGGTCGTGCTCGAACTGTCGCTGGACGCCGAAGCGAGCAACGCGGACTTCCAGGCCGCCTTCGCCCGCGAGCTCGATCGGGTCCGTCCGAAGGCCTAGTTGCCCATGGGCAACTTCCTGCCTTCCACCCTCGCGGACCTCGCCTTCTAGCGAGAGTTCCCGACAAGTTGCCCATGGGCAACTCGCCCCGTTCGTCGGGGTATCAGTGACCGGCTAGCCGGGCCTTAAGCCCACAATCGCCGGGCATGAGTCACATCGTGGCCGCAAGCCCTGCCGAGCCTTCGGCTCGTTTTGGCTGCGCCGGTCCCACCTGATGTTTCTCACTCCTACAGCCCCGCGCTGGACGCCCTTGGCCTGCGTCCTGGGCGGCGGGGCCGCGCTCATCAGCTTGTTGTCGATAGCCACGGCAGGGGGCGCTCGTCCGCTGCTCTTGTGGAACCGAACGGCCAGTGAGCCGGAGGGTCTTTATGCGCGGCAGGACGAGCCGGTGAGGGTCGGCGCGCTGGTCGCCTTTCCCGCGCCTGCGGCCGCTTTTCCCTATGCCGACGGGCACATGAGCTACCTGCGCCGGGTCCCGGTTTTGAAGTCCGTCGCCGCCGTGTCCGGCGACCAAGTCTGCACGGATGACGGCCGGTTGGTGATCAATGGGCA
>CAZUOS010000046.1:0-8264 GCA_964621415.1 uncultured Azospirillum sp. | reverse complement strand
GTATCGGTGCAGATAGTCGCGCACCACTTCGCCGCCGCTTTTGCCAAAATCCGACGTTTCTACATGGATCGAGGCGCTTTGCGGCACGTCGATGCCTTGTGTCAGGTAGTGTTTTTTGAGGTGTCGCAGCACGTCGCTGAATTGGCGGCTGTCGTCGCGCTCTCCCGCAATAGCGAGCGGCAGATCGGCGACGCTGAACGCAAGGCTCTGGCCGATTTGTCCAATATCCTTGCCGCGTCGGAACCCGCTGAGGGTCGACATGGCGTTGCCGATGGTAGCGATCACGCCGGAAATAGTGGGGCTGTGGTTGCGCACAAAATCCCAGAAACCGGTCGCTTCTTCAGTATGTTCTTCCGTTTTGTGGGTGACGTTTGGCGTGCCCTGGACGCAGCCGGCGTCACGTAGGAATTGCAGCATGGTATCGGCGGAGCGCAAGCCACTCACACGCAGCACATGGCGCCCCTCGCGGAAGTCTGACAGCGTGCCCCAACCTTTGAGGCGCAGGGCGTTGCGCAACTCTTGCCGCTGCGGCTGCTGGCTCGCGTCTTCCTTCGCATGCAGATAGGCGACGACATGGCCGTTTTTCTGGTGCACGCACTCGACAAAGTCGATGAGCGCAGGGGTGGCGGCGGGCCAGGTGTAAATACTGGTGGTTTCTTGCGGTTTCATGAAGCCTGTACCTGAGAGGGCATCTTATCCTTTTAGCAGTGGATTGTGACAGCTTGATGACGGGTCGGCATTTTTGTTGGGGCGCACAGGCGGTTCAATTGCGAGTGGATATCAGTATCAAAATGCTATTTTAGGTTGTATTTTTGCAGTGTTTTTGGGAGGGTTGGCGCTTTTTTGTTGCTGTGCAACATAAGTTGCGTAAGGTTGCAGCGCTTGAACCGTATGCGCCTGAAAATGGCGAGTGCGGAAACGGGTGGAAGGACGTGTGGAACTTGGCAAGCGAATTGCTTGTCAGTATCTAACAGCCGACACAGATCGGCGCGCGCAAACCACCCCATCGTCCCGCTTCGGGCGATGAGCACAGGAAGTGATGGAGGCGCCGTATGACCACCGCAACAATGTTATGGAAGAAACCGCAGCCGTTGACCCGGCGGGCGACGGTGTCGCACCGGGTGAAGCGTGTGCTGGATGTGGTGCTGGCGCTGGTGGCGCTGCTGCTGCTTAGCCCGCTGATGCTGACGCTGGCGTTGCTGGTGCGGCGCGATGGCGGGGCGGCGTTGTTTGGCCATGAGCGGCTGGGGCGCGACGGTAAGCCGTTTCGCTGCCTGAAGTTTCGCTCGATGATTGTGAATAGCGCTGAGGTGCTGGCGCTTTACCTCGAGCAGCATCCCGAGGCGCAGGCGGAGTGGGACGCCGACCATAAACTGAAGAACGATCCGCGGATTACCCGTATCGGCGCCTTTCTGCGTCGCACCAGCCTCGATGAATTGCCGCAGCTCATCAATGTGCTGAAGGGTGAGATGAGCCTCGTCGGCCCGCGCCCGATTGTGAAGGCCGAAGTGGCAAAATATGCCGATTCCATCGCCCATTATTACCATGTGCGCCCCGGTATTACGGGCCTGTGGCAGGTGAGCGGGCGTAACGACATCAGCTACGCCGAGCGCGTGGCCCTCGATAGTCGGTATGTGCGACACTGGTCGCTGGCGCAGGATATGGCGATTCTGGTGAAAACCATTCCGGCCTTGCTGAACCGGCGGGGGGCGTATTAAGGGAGAGGCCAGAGGTCAGAGGTCAGAGGTCAGAGGTCAGGGAACGTCATTGCGAGTGGAAGCGTTGCAATCCGGCAAAAGCTCTGTTTTTATTGCTTCGGCCTACCGGCCTCGCAATGACGTTCCCTGACCTCTGACCTCTGGCCTCTGCCTCTAACCCCACGAGTCCTTCCTATGACCCACATCCTTGTTGCAGGCGGTGCAGGCTATATCGGATCGCATGTGTGCAAGGCACTGGCGGCGGCGGGGATGGTGCCGGTGGTGCTCGATGATTTTTCGGCTGGGCATCGCGCGTTTGTGCGCTTCGGGCCGTGTGTCGAGGCGTGCGTTTCAAACGAAGCGGCGGTGGCGGCGGCCGTGCGCGAATATCACATCGCGGCGGTGATTGATCTTGCGGGGTCGATTGAAGTGGCCGAATCCGTGCGCGATCCGCTGAAATACTACGAGAACAACGTCGCGCGGCGGATTCCGTTCCTGCGGGCGCTGATGGCGGCGGGGGTCGAGGCGCTGGTGTTTTCCTCGACCGCGGCGGTCTATGGCGAGCCGCAGGCCGTGCCGATTGCGGAAGATCATCCGCTTTCCCCCACAAACCCGTATGGTGCCACCAAGCGTATGGTGGAGCAAATGCTGGCCGATGCGGGCCGCGCCCATGGCCTGCGGGCGATGGCGCTACGTTATTTCAATGCGGCCGGAGCCTCGCCCGATGGCGAGATTGGCGAGGCGCACGAGCCGGAGACGCACCTGATTCCGCGCGCCTGCCTCGCGAGCCTTGGGGCGATTCCGCCGCTCGAGATTTTTGGTAACGATTACCCCACGCCCGACGGCACCGCCATTCGCGATTATATCCATGTGATGGATCTGGCGCGGGCGCATGTGCAGGCGGTGGTGGCGCTGCTCTCGGGCGCGGGCTCGGCCTGCTATAACCTCGGCACGGGGCAGGGGCGTTCCATCGGTGCCGTGCTCGCCACCTTCGCGCGGCTTGGCATCACCGTGCCGCATCGTTTTGCGCCGCGTCGCGTGGGCGACCCCAGCCAGCTGGTGGCCGATAGCCAGGCCGCCCAAGCGGCCCTTGGCTGGAAACCCGTGGTGAGCGATCTCGAAACCATTGTCAGCAGCGCCTATGCGTGGCACAAGGGGCGGGTGAATGTCATTGCGAGCGAAGCGACGCAATCCCGTCCCGGCTCTCGCTAAAGCTGGTCGGGATGACAGTCTTTATCGACTGGATTGCGTCGCTTCGCTCGCAATGACGGATGTTCTGTAAACCGCAAGTCTAATGCCCCGAGGCCCATGCCATGATGCAGCTACCCTTCACCCAAACCATTACGACCGCATTTGCCGAAGCTGTGGGGATGCATGGCGCGGATTCGAAGCGTTTTGTGGCGCTGCGGGCGAGCCTTGCGCCAGCGATGCAGGAGCTGACCACCATGCCGGGGCCCGAGGCGGCGGCGATTCTGCGCTTGCCGACCGCGACCGATGACCTGCCCGAGATTATGGCGATTGCGGCGCGCTTGAGGGCGCGCTTTCGCACGCTGGTGGTAGTGGGGATGGGCGGCTCGAGCCTGGGGGGCGAAACGCTGGCGCAACTGGTGACGCCGGACGCACCCGCGTTGCGGTTTATCGATAACATCGACCCCGACCGGCTGGCCCAGCAAATGGCCAGCTATGACTGGCCGAATACGGCGTTTCTCGTTGTCAGCAAATCCGGCGGCACGGTCGAGACCACGGCGCTGATGGCGATTCTGCTGGCCGAGGTTGAGGCGCAAGGCCTCGCGCCCGCCGAGCATTTTGTGGTGATTACGATTGCGAACGATAACCCGTTTCATCGCCTCGCGCAGGCGCGGGGTATGGTGGTTTCGGCGCATGACCCCGACCTCTGCGGGCGGTTCTCGATTCTCGGTAATGTGGGGCTGATTCCGGCCGCCTTCGCGGGGGTGGATATTCAGGCTTTACGTGCCGGTGCCGCCGCCGTGCTGGCTGAGGGGGCGAGCGCGGCAGTGGACGCGGCGGCGCTGCACCTCACCCTGTTCGAGCAGGGGGTGGGCGTGCATGTGCTGATGCATTACCGCGAGCGGCTGACCGGGCTTGCCAACTGGTATCGTCAATGCTGGGCGGAAAGCCTGGGCAAAGAGGGCAAAGGCACCATTCCCGTGCGCTGCCGTGGCGCGGTGGATCAGCACAGCCAGTTGCAGCTTTATCTCGAAGGGCCGCGTGATAAATGGTTCACCGCCCTGGTGCAGGATGTGCGCGGGCAAGGCCGATCGCTTGCGATGCCGGGCAGCACCGATCCACGGCTTGATTATCTGCGCGACCATACGCTTGGGGATTTGCTCACCGCCGAGCAGAGGGGCACCAACGATACGCTGGTTTCCGCAGGGCGGCCGCTGCGCAGCATCACCTTCGAGCAGTTGAACGCCCGCACGTTTGGCGCATTGATTATGCATTTCACGCTGGAGGTGATGCTGACCGCGCGCCTGATGGAGGTGAATGCCTTCGACCAACCCGCCGTGGAAGCGGGCAAAAAACGCGCGCTGGAATATTTGGCGCGGGGGTAGGCTGCTGGCGCGGCAGGCTCATGACAAACGCTGAAGAATGGGTGTCATCCCGGCCTTGTGCCGGGATCTCCTGAAACAGCATGAGCTTCAAACAGTCGCTGTTTTAAGGCTCAGGAAGCGTCGGGAGATCCCGGCACAAGGCCGGGATGACACCCGTTCTTTAACGCTTTAGCGAGCTTCTCATCTTCACGTGGCTAACTCAGCGCCGTTGCCAGTTCCGGCGTTTGCACGCGCGAGGCTTCCTGCACCTGGCTGATTTGTGAAGCAGGGGCGTGAGCGGGGGGGGGCAACGGTTCCACCGGCGTGCGCAGGACGGCCGCGGAGACTGGCTCCTCTGGTAATTTGCTGGCGATGATTTGCTCGATCTGCTGATAGCGCTCGTCCATCGTGGGATAGCCAGAGCGGAACCAGCGGAACCATTTGCCGAAGGTCTTCTGCCCACGCGTATCCTCGAGCTTATGCAGGAGGGAAAGCAGCGCCTGCGGATCGCCGGAGATGGCGGTGCCCTTGCGGTCGGCCTCCAGCTCGGTTGGGCGCACGGTGGTTTTGTTAGCGACGATCAAGCCAGCGCCGGCCGTCAGGAATATATGGTAAGCATAGCCCAGCATCGAGACCGGCTTCCCCTCACCACCGAGAAGATAGTGTAGAAGGTTTTTCAGTTTTCCATCAACAAGTTTATGCAGCGGTAAAAAACGCCCGATGCCCCCGGCATGGGCAAGCGCATCGCCGAGTACAAGGCCTGCTCCACCGAAAGCCGCCATCGCCTTGACGCGCGGTTTGGTATGCTCGCTCGATTCATGCCCCAGCTCGTGCCCCAGCACGGCGCAGACTTCCGCAAAGGTCATGCGCTGGAATAGCGCGGTGGTGACGACCACGGCGTTCTGATCCGACAGGCTGGCGGCGTTGACGGCTTTACTTTCGGCCAGAATCAGTTGCGGCACGCGGTTGAGGCCCGCGCGGCGGCACATGGTGCCCCAGGCGCGGATCAGCTCTGGGTGCGACTCGATGGTGATTTCCTTGGCGCGCTTCATGCCTTCGCTGCTGAGGGCCGTGAGCAGGCCCACATCGAGATTGGCGTTGCTCATGGGCGCTTTGGGGCGCAGCAGCGGGTCGAGCGTGGGGGTGAGGATGAGCGCATGTTCTGGCGATAGCTGCGCTTTATGGAATAGCCCTAGCACATGATTCGCCGCCTGCCGCAGATAACTGCCTGCCTGCATTTCGAGCGGTGATGGAGCAGGAGCAAGGGACATGCGCTAGGCCGTGAGTTTGACGTGAGGATCGTTCGCCGCCGCATGGCCCAGATGCGCGACCGGTGCCTGCACCTGCACCGTGGGCATGTTGCCTGCCAGTGCTTCGGTGGTGGCAGGCAGGGGTGCCGGGGGGGTGGTGCTGGCAATCACTTCCGCGGGTTTGCTGGTGGGGGCAGGCTCGGCCGGTTTGGCGGCGTCGTTCGCGGCGGTTTCAGGATGGGCGGTGTGCGCGGGGGTAGGGCCGCAATGCTGGCAGCCAGCGCCGGTGCAGCTATGGGCTGGGGCAGGGGCGGCAGGTGCGGCTGCGGGTTCCGGCGGGATGGGTTTCACGGTATCGTGCACCTTGAGTTTAATCGGCCCGCTGAGGAAGCTGCGTTGAATGCGTGGTTGCGGCCTCAGCAGGCTTTCGAGGCGTTTCGGCTCGATCTGTAGAATCTGACAGCGCATCACAAGCTCGATCTCGCCGTCCTCGCCAGAGAAGCCAAGATCCGTGAAGGCGGGATGCTCGCGCAGTGCCGCACGCAGCATGCGGGCGAGTATTTTGGCTTCGTGCTTATCCTCGAGCGCGCCGCCTTTGAAGCTGATGGAAATATCGTGCGAATCTGCCTCGCCCCCCTCGGCGGTGATGGCGTTGCAGGGGGCGAGTTTGACCTCGATTGAAACGCCGGTGCGATAGGCTTCGGGGATACGGTCGCTGATGAAGGGCTGGAGCAGGGCCTCGATTTCCTCGGCGCGGCTCTTGTTCGCGGCGTGGGTTTCCGGGCTTGCGACCACGCTCGTGTCGGGGGCCACCGCATGGACTGGCGGGGTGGGGAGTTTGATCTCCTCGCTCGGCGGGGCGATGTTTTGCGTGGCGGGAGGGGCCGCAGGCGTCGGCAGCTCGGGCGCGAGCGCGGCAGGCGCAGGCATGCTCGGCACTTGGGCAAGGGGTTCCACCGCAGCAGGTGCAATCGTACTCATTGTAACCTCAATCCAATAGTCTGACTCACCTTCCAGCTTACGGATTCCGGGGGCGCTGTGTGTGACAGTTTTGTGAAGATTGGGGGGATGACGGAAAAAAGGCTAACGCAGTTTCATGGTGGGGCCTTTGCCACCCCCGCCCATGCCGCCCAGTTGCTTGCCCTTCAGGCGATAGACATAGCCGATGATTTTGGCCACGGCCTGATAATGCTCGACCGGGATGGGGTCGTCGATATCCGTGGTGTCATAGAGGATGCGCGCCAGCGGCGGGTTGCGCAGAATGGGGATTTTATGCTTGCCCGCAATCTCGCGGATGCGGCCCGCCACCACATCGGCCCCTTTGGCCAGCACGATGGGCGCCGGCATTTTCGCCGCATCATATTTCAGGGCCACCGCATAGTGCGTGGGGTTGGTGATGATGACATCGGCCTTCGGCACGTTGGCCATCATGCGTTTGCGCGCGCGCTCCTTGCGGATTTGCTTCAGCTTGCCCTTAATGTGCGGATCGCCCTCCTGCTGGCGGTATTCGTCTTTCAGCTCCTGCTTGCTCATGCGTAGCGATTTCATGATGAGGAAGCGCTGGTAGAGATAGTCGATAATGCCGAGCAGGAACAGAAACAGGCAGGCCGCAATCAACAGCTTGCCGCAGATGCGCTGGGCATATTCGGCCCAGGTATATTTATCCGCCGAATGCAGAAGCTGCGGCAATTCGTGCTGATAGGGCAGGGCGATCATCACCCCCATCACGCCGATGATGAGCACTTTCAGCAGGTTTTTAAGGAACTCGACGATGGCCTTCAACCCCAGCATGCGGGTGAAGCCTTCGCGCGGCGAGATTTTCGAGAGTTTGGGGGTGATATGCTCGGTCGAGAACACGATCTTACGTTGCAGCACCGCCGGGGCGAGGGCCGCCACGATGGTGATGAGAAACGGAATCGCCAGCAGCAGGAGCATGCGCGTGGTGATGTCCTGGAACATGTCGATCACGCCACCGGCGCTCATCTCATACTGATCCGGACGGGTGATGAAGGGCGTCAGCGCATCGAGCGCGCCATGGCCCGTGCGGCCCGCCAGATGAAACACATAGAAGGTGAACGCCAGCATCATGAAGAAGTGGGTCAGCTCGCGGCTGGAGGCGATCTGCCCGCGCTTGCGGGCCTCCTCCAGCTTTTTCTGGGAAGGTTCTTCGGTTTTGGAGGAGTCGTCTTCGGATTCTTCGGCCATGGCGACAGTGTAACCGAGAATCGCAGGCGCGTCAGCAATCGCGTAGCACGGGGAAGTTGTGCACAGGGGGACGAAAAAGAAGGAAATGGTTTTGACTTCAGCTTCGAATCAGGTTGCAGTGCTACACCGACACACAGGCGATGTTGCCTGTTGTTGTTCAAACCCTAATGGAGAATACCCATGAAAAAGACCCTCGTTCTTGCTGTAAGCGCGCTCGCTCTCGTTGCTGGTTCGGCATACGCCGCTGAAGAAGCTGCGGCTCCGGCTGCTGAAGCTCCGGCGAAAGCAGAAGCTCCGGCGAAAGTTGAGAAAAAAGCTGAGCACAAAGCTCACAAAAAAGCTAAAAAAGCTGAGAAAAAAGCAGAAGCTGCTCCGGCAGAAGGCGCTGCTGAAGCCAAGTAAGCCATTACGTTGGCAAACCACGGAAGGCCCGCTGATCGGCGGGCCTTCTTTTTTTGATGCCTAAAAATCCAGCCCAAGATACTGATAGGCCTCGGGCTTATCCTTCCAGTCCGCCCGCACCTTGACGAAGAGGTAGAGGTGGCATGGCGTGCCGGTGA
>CAZUOS010000045.1:0-8311 GCA_964621415.1 uncultured Azospirillum sp. | reverse complement strand
CGCTGCTATTCTGCGGTTTTTTCTTTCATCGTTCCTAGCATCTGCTCCAAAAAATTCGGTTCATAGAGGTGCCCTCGAATCTAACTTTCAAGGAGTCTTTATGAGCGTACTGGTTGGCAAAGAAGCCCCGGATTTCACCGCGCAAGCCGTGATGCCGGACAATTCCATCAAAGCGGATTTTCACCTGAAATCCTTCATCAAAAACAAAATCGGCATCGTGTTCTTCTACCCGCTCGATTTCACCTTCGTGTGCCCGAGCGAGATCATCGCCTTCGATAACCGCATCGACGAGTTCAAGAAGCGCGGCGCGGAAGTGATCGGTGTCTCGGTGGATTCGCAATACAGCCACTATGCGTGGAAAAATACGGCCGTGGACAAAGGCGGTATTGGCAATATCCGCTTCCCGCTGGTCGCTGACCTCACCAAATCCATCGCCCGCAGCTATGACGTGCTGACCGGCGACGCCGTCGCCTTCCGTGGTACATTCATGATCGATAAAAAAGGCATCGTGCGTCACCAGCTGGTGAACGACCTGCCGCTCGGGCGTAATGTCGATGAAGCCATCCGTATGGTGGATGCGCTCATCTTCCACGAAGAGCATGGTGAAGTGTGCCCCGCCAACTGGAAAAAAGGCGAAAAAGGCATGAAAGCGAACGCGGAAGGCGTGGCTTCCTACCTGAAAGAGAAAGCAAAAGCACTTTAATCGCATCACACTAACCATATGAGGTGGGTTATGTTTCCCCGTTCCCTGAGAGTGCATCATTGGATCATCGTGCCGCTGGTAACGATGGCGGTCAGCCAATCGGCCAATGCCGATGATCACGCACATCATCACGGCGGGGGAGCGCCCTACACGCACTGTGCGGCACATGGTGCCGCGAGTCCCGCGACACGTGCTTACGAAGGTGCCATGCATACCATGCACCAGAAGATGCACGTGTCGCTTGCGGGCGACCCGGATGTCGATTTTGTGCGGCAGATGATTCCGCATCATCAGGGGGCGGTGGACATGGCGCGCATCCAGTTGCGCTATGGCCGCGATGCCTCGGTGAAAAAGCTCAACGCCTGGATCATTCAGGCGCAGGAGCGTGAGATCGGCATGATGAAGACCTGGCTCATGCGCCGTGATAATGGCCTCAGCAGCCAGACAGCTAGGGATTACTATGGCGACGCTATGCGAACCATGCATGCGCAGATGAATATTCGCTATTCCGGCGATGCGGATGTCGATTATGTGCGCGGGATGATTGCGCACCATCAGGGTGCGGTCGATATGGCGAGCATTCTGATGCGCGAAGGCAGTGACCCTGAATTAAAGGAGCTGGCAAGCGATGTGTTTAACTCGCAGACTCAGGAAATTGCTTGGATGCAAGGCTGGCTGGCCGAGCATGGCCACCGCTAGGTACCGTTGGCTAAAACCCCCATTCTAACACGGGATTCCTCATGACCGAACACACAACTCCCATCCTTATCATCGGCTCGGGCGCGGCGGGCTGCACGGCGGCGATTTATGCGGCGCGGGCGGCGCTGAAGCCTATTCTCGTGCGCGGCATGCAGCCCGGTGGGCAGCTGACGATCACCACGGAGGTCGAGAACTTTCCCGGCTTCGCCGAGGCAATCCAAGGCCCTTGGCTGATGGAGCAAATGGAAAAACAAGCCGAGCATGTGGGCACACAGATGATCCACGACACAATTGTTTCGGTGGATTTATCGAAGCGACCCTTTGTTGCCGTCGGCGATTCGGGCGACCGCTACATCGCCGAAACACTGGTGATCGCGACCGGTGCCTCGGCGCGTTGGCTGGGTGCTGCGGGTGAGCAGAAGTTCCAGAACTTTGGTGTTTCGGCCTGTGCTACCTGCGACGGGTTTTTCTACAAGAAGAAAGACGTGGTCGTGCTGGGTGGCGGCAACTCGGCAGTGGAGGAAGCGCTGTACCTTGCCAAAATCTGTAACTCCGTGACGCTCATTCACCGCCGCGATACGCTTCGTGCCGAGAAAATCGGTCAGGAGCGGTTGTTCGCCACGCCGAACGTGAAGGTGATCTGGGATTCGGTGGTCGAGGAGTTCGTGGGCGATGACAACCCGCCCGGCCTCACCGGCGTGCGGATTAAGAACGTGCGTACCGGCGCGGAATCGGTGGTCACCTGCCACGGCGCGTTTGTTGCCATCGGCCATGACCCTAACACCAAATTGTTTGAAGGCCAGCTGACGCTCGATGCGGAGCGTTATGTCGTCACCACCCCAGGCAGCACCAAAACCAGCGTGGCGGGTGTGTTCGCGGCGGGGGATGTGCAGGATAAAACCTTCCGTCAGGCGATCACCGCTGCTGGCACGGGCTGCATGGCCGCGCTCGAGGCGCAGAAGTTTTTGGAAGGCGCGCATTAGGGAAGTGGGGAATTGAGGAATTGAGGAATTGAGGAATTGAAGAAAGGAGCCTGACTCCGTTCCTCAATTCCTCATTTCCTCAATTCCCCACTTCCACTACCCAACGGTTGCCTCCCGCCGCGTATGCGCTATAGTCGCGCGCCATGGAAGAGGCCTGATATGCAGTATCGTTCGACGCGCGGCGGCGCGGTGGTGGATTTCAAAACCGCGTTGCTAAACGGATTAGCGCCGGATGGTGGCCTCTATGTGCCAGTCGAGATACCGGTGTTTTCGCCGCAGAAAATCGCTTCGCTGGCGGGGCTTTCCTATACCGAACTGGCGCTCGAGATTATGGCCCCGTTCACGCAGGGCAGCTTCACGCGTGAGGCGCTGAAACCGATGATCGAGGCGGCCTACGCCAGTTTTCGCCACGCGGCGATTGCGCCGTTGGTGCAGATTGGCCCGCAGCATTTCGTGCTCGAGCTGTTTCATGGCCCGACGCTGGCGTTCAAGGATTTCGCGCTGCAACTCCTCGGCCATCTGCTGGCGGCCTCGCTGCCCACGGGCAAGCGCGCGGTGGTGCTGGGTGCCACCTCGGGCGATACGGGGTCGGCCGCGATGGCGGGCTGCGCGGGCCGCGACAATCTCGAGATTGTGATTCTCTATCCCGAAGGCCGCACGTCTGACGTGCAACGGCGGCAGATGACGACGCTCGGGGCACCCAACATCCACGCGCTGGCGGTGGATGGCACGTTCGATGATTGTCAGGATATGGTGAAGGCGCTGTTTGGCGATGCGTCGTTCCGCGAGGAAGTGACGCTGCTCGCGGTCAACTCCATCAATTTCGCGCGGGTGCTGGCGCAGATTGTGTATTATTTCTATGCGGCCCTGCGGCTTGGCGCGCCGGCGGCGAAGCTTAGCTTTACGGTGCCGACCGGTAATTTCGGCGATATCTACGCGGGCTATCTGGCGCGCGCGATGGGCCTGCCGATCGAGCGCCTGACCATCGCCAGCAACCGCAACGATATTCTCACCCGCTGTGTGGCGACCGGCGAATACGCGATGGCAGGCGTGGCGGCGAGCCTCAGCCCCAGTATGGATATTGAGATCAGCAGTAATTTCGAGCGGCTGCTGTTTGATCTCTTCGCGCAAGATGGCGCGGCGCTGGCGGCGGCGATGCAGAACTTCCGCGAGACGAAGCGCCTGCGCCTGAGCACGGCGCAGCACGCCGCCTTCACACGTCTGTTTGCGGCGCATGCGGTGGATGATGCAGCAACCTTAACGCAGATTCAGCAAACCTATGCGCAAGCGGGCTATCTGCTTGATCCGCATACGGCGGTGGGTGTGGCGGCGAGCGCGGCGGTGGCTGCCCCCGGCATCACGGTGACGCTCGCGACCGCGCACCCGGCGAAGTTCCCGGACGCGGTGCAGCAGGCGACCGGCATCAGCCCCGCCCTGCCGCCGCATCTCGCGGATCTCTTTAGCCGCACGGAGCGTATCACGCCCATGCCGCGCGATCTTGCGGCGCTGAAGCAGTTTATCCGCCGCTGTGCGGTGGCGTAGGCGTTGTTCTTCCATTGCGTCCGAAGCCCCAATCTCCTTGCCAGATGGGGGCGTTTGGCGCTAAAACGCCGCCATTCACCAGATGGGACCCATTATGCAACCGTTTACCACCCTCACCGCGATTGCGGCGCCGCTGCCGATTCAGAATATGGATACGGATATGATTATTCCGAAGCAGTTCTTGAAAACCATCAAGCGCACGGGCTTGCGTGAAGGGCTGTTTTTCGAGATGCGCTACACGGTGGAGGGAAAAAAGATCGAGGATTTTGTGCTGCATCGCGCGCCCTATACGAGCGCGAAGATTCTGGTGGCGCTCGAGAACTTTGGCTGCGGATCGAGCCGCGAGCACGCCCCCTGGGCATTGGCGGATTTCGGTATTACGTGCGTGATTGCGCCGAGCTTCGCTGATATTTTCTATAATAACTGCTTCAAAAACGGCATCCTGCCAGTCACCCTGTCGCGCGAGCAGGTGGATGCGTTGATGCAGGTGGCAAGCGGCGGGCAGCAAATCACCGTCGATCTGCCCAGCCAGACGGTGACGGCAGGCAACCACGCGTTCACCTTCACGCTCGACCCCTTCCGCAAGCATTGCCTGATGAATGGGCTCGATGATATCGGGCTGACGCTTGAGAAAGCGGGTGCGATTGATGCGTTCGAGGCACAGCGTCAGGCCACGCAGCCGTGGATGCAGGTGGCAACCGCGCGCTAAGCCCGCTTCACGATCACTCTCTCTCAAACATTTAGGAACTGTTATGCCAGCATCCAGCACCCAGCATCCCGCAACCGCCCAACACATCCTCCTTCTTCCCGGCGATGGGATTGGCCCCGAAGTGGTGGCCGAGGCCAAGCGCGTGCTTGAATGGGCCGGTGGCCATGCGGGCGTGACGTTCACGTTCGACGAGGCGCTGCTGGGTGGCGCGGCGTATGAGGCGGTGGGTACGCCGTATCCCGCTGAAACCCTCGAGAAAGCAAAGAACGCCGATGCGATTCTGCTCGGTGCGGTTGGCGGGCCGAAATGGGAAGGGCTGGATTATAGCGTGCGGCCGGAGCGTGGCCTGCTCGGCATCCGTAAGGATCTTGATTTGTTCGCGAACCTGCGCCCCGCCATGTGCTTTCCGGCGCTCGCGGATGCGTCGTCGCTCAAGCCAGAAATCATTGCGGGCCTTGATATTCTCATCGTGCGCGAGCTGACGGGCGATATTTACTTCGGAAGCCCGCGCGGGGTGACAGTGGAGAATGGCCACCGCGTGGGCCGCAACACCATGATTTACGCCGATTGGGAGGTAACGCGCATTGGCCGCGTGGCGCTCGATCTCGCTCGTGCGCGGGGCAAAAAGCTCTGCTCGGTGGATAAGGCGAACGTGCTCGAGACCACCGAAATGTGGCGCGAGGAGGTGCAGAAGCTGCGCGACGCGGAATACACGGATGTCGCCCTCAGCCACATGTATGTCGATAACGCGGCGATGCAGCTGGTGCGCAACCCGAAACAGTTCGATGTGGTGGTGACGGGCAATATCTTCGGCGATATTCTCTCCGATTGTGCGGCGATGCTGACCGGTTCGCTTGGGATGTTGGCTTCGGCCTCGCTCGGGGAAGAGAAAGACGGCAAGCGTGCAGCGCTCTACGAGCCGGTGCATGGCTCGGCACCCGATATCGCGGGGCAAGGGATCGCCAACCCCATTGCCACGATTCTCTCGGCGGCGATGCTGCTGCGCTATTCCTTCGGCCTGCAGGCGCAGGCGGATCTGGTGGAAAAAGCGGTCTCTGTGGTGCTGGATGCGGGCTATCGCACCGGCGATATCATGCAGCCGGGCATGAAAAAAGTGGGGACGCGCGCGATGGGAGATGCTATATTGGAGGCACTGAGTCAGTTGTCCCCCAGCCAAAAAGTTGCCTGATATGAAAAGCTTATCGTGGATGTGTGCGTGCGCGCTGATGTTTGGGGCCATGGCCGCCGAGGCGCAGGCCGTGCCCAACCAGCAGCAGGTGATGGAGAAGCTGCAACGCTTGATGGGCGGTAAGGACTCCAAGGCCGTGATGGCGCGGGTGACGGTGGTGGGCGCCGTGCTC
This sequence comes from uncultured Azospirillum sp., assembly GCA_964621415.1. Classification (GTDB taxonomy): domain Bacteria; phylum Pseudomonadota; class Alphaproteobacteria; order Rickettsiales; family UBA3002; genus QFOX01. The sequence goes on along the minus strand of CAZUOS010000045.1, from coordinate 2,314 downwards.
ACCTGCACGCAGAACGCGGCCGGGAAGGATGCGACCAACGCATTCTATCAGCAATTGCGCGTGGTGGGTGATCAGGCGCGGGCGGATTGCCGGGCCGGGCAGCCCGAGCAGGCGCGTCAGCGGATGCTGCAGTATTTCTCGCAGAATCAGAACCATCCCGTGACGAAGGCGGCGCTCGGTTGCTATGACTCCATGGTGCCGGAGATTAGTGGCTTGGGCGATCCTCAGGTTTCGACCGATGCGGCGAATATCGCGCGCTGGGTGCGTGATCCGGCGAGTGCCTCGCGGGAAATGAAAGCCAGCGAAATTTGTCAGGGGAGCAACTCGCAAGCGGGGCTTTAGGCTGTCTCCCCCCGCAATCCCTTCTTGCTCCAACGGAGAACTCGCGCTATAGCCGCGCTCATGCAGCGCGAGTGGTTACAGGCAGTAAATCGGGTACGGGCGTGGGTAATGCGTGATGCGCACCGGGCGCAGATGCGTGCGGCGCGGGCCGAGCTACACCGGGCGTTTACCGAGCATCCGGCCTCGGCGGGGGAGACGTATCTCGAGCATTTGTGGTTCACCAGCACCATGTCGGCGCGGTTTTTCTATACCACCGTGGTGATTCTGGTGCATGGGCTGTTTCCTTTTCTGCTGACGCGGGCGGCGAGCGCCGAGATCGAAGCGATTTATCGCATTATGAAAACCCGTATCCCCAAAGCGCGGCGCGAAGTCATTGATGCCGCGCATGATGATTATGTCGTCTGACGGCGTGCGCATTGGCATTGTGGGTTTTGGCTTTAGCGGCCTGATGGTGGCGGCCAATCTCATTCGTGAGACTACGCGTCCATTGACGCTCTATCTCATTGCCGAAACGCTGGATGGGCGGGGGGTCGCCTATCACACGAGCAACCCCGATCATCGGTTGAATGTGCGCGCCAGTCAGATGAGCGCCTGGGACAACGCACCGGATGATTTTGTGCAGTGGCTGGCGACGAGCCGCTTGCCCTACGCGCCGCATGATTTTGTGCCGCGCGGGGTGTATGGCGAGTATCTCGCCGCGCTTTGGCAACAGGTGCAGCATGAAGCGCAGCAAAAATCGGTTGCGTTGCAGCATGTGCCGAGCCGGGCAACGGCGTTGCAGGCGGGCCCTGGGGTACTCACCGCACGCGGCGATGCTATTGCGTGCGACGCGGTGGTGCTGGCCACTGGCCATGAAATGCGCCCGATACTGCCGCACCTGGCGGGCAACGATATTTTGCAGAATCCCTACGATCCTGCGCACTATGCGCATGCGGCGCAATGGCCTTCGCCGGTGATGCTGCTGGGCAGTGGCTTAACGGCGGTGGATGTGGTGCTGAGCTTACGGCACGCGGGCTATGCGGGCGAGATACTGCTCGCCACGCGTTGCCCGGTGTTGCCACAGGCGCATGCGCCGATGCCATTGCCGGGCATGGCGGCGCCGTTCGATGTTGCGACGCAGCAATTATCGCGGGCGATGCAGCAATTGCGGCATGCTGCGTCGCAGCAAAACGACTGGCGGCCAGTGGTGGATAGCTTGCGCACGCTGACGACACCCTTCTGGCAACAGTGCGATGTACCGACACAACGGCGCTTTCTGCGGCATGCGGCGCGCTATTGGAACAGCCACCGCCACCGTATGGCGCCCGAGATTGCGGCGCGGCTGGCTGCCGAGCAGCGTGCGGGCAGCTTACGGCTATTGGCGATGACCCGGGACAGCGCGTTTGTGCGCGAAGCAGGGCACTTGGTGTTGCGTCGCGCGACGGGAAGCGATGCCCCTTCGCGCCTGATCAATTGCACGGGGCTGATGCTTGATATTACCCAAACGCGTAACCCGTTGCTGCGCCAGATGCTGGCCGATCAGCAGTTGGAGGCGCACGCCAATGGCCTCGGCATTGCTGCCGATCCCGCGCACCGGGCCTGGGGGCGGCTCTATCCGCATCTTTATGCGCTCGGTTCCTTGCTCACCGGGCAGTTGCTGGAATCCACCGCTGTGCCGGAATTGCGCGGCCAGGCCGCACGCATTGCCACGACCCTTCTGGCCACCCATGCCGATTGAGCGCGCCCGCCAGCAATTGTTGGAGACCGGCTACCTTGCCATCAAGGTGACGCCGCGCGCCCGTCAGGAAGGAATCGAGGGGTTTAATGCGGCCGAAGAACTGGTGGTGAAGACGCGCGCGGTTCCGGAGCATGGGCGCGCGAATGAGGCTGTTATCCTGTTGTTATCGAAAATATTCTCAATCCCTAAATCTAAGTTGGCCATTGCTCAGGGGGAGGGCAGTCGTCACAAACGGGTTGCGTATCATCCTTAATA
>CAZUOS010000044.1:0-8391 GCA_964621415.1 uncultured Azospirillum sp. | reverse complement strand
CTCTGGAGTGGGTTTCGTGTCGGCGCGGAAGGTAGCCCGCCCCCCCTACTCCCCTAAGGTTTCATCCGTTGATGGTTCTTCCTTCGCAGGCGCTGCCGCCTCGGTATGCGTCACCTGCGCAAGAATCTTCGTGATGGCCGGCGCATAATCGCGGCTGATGGAGGTGGGGTGCACCCCAAGCCACAGCACACTAATCATCAGCGGCACGAAATAGAGCCATTCGCGGGCGCTGGCATCACGCATGTCGGCCACGTGACTGCCTTTTGCCACCTCGCCAAACACCACCCGCCGATAGAGCCAGAGCATATAGGCCGCACCGAGAATCAGCCCCGTCGCCGCCCAGGCCGCCGCCCACGGTGCCGCATGATAGGTGCCGACCAGCACCAAAATCTCGCCGACAAAGCCCGAGGTCGCCGGCAAGCCCGCCGACGCCATGGTGAACACCATGAAGAACGCGGCGAAATACGGCATCACGTTCACCACGCCGCCATACTGCTTGATCTCGCGCGTGTGGAGCTGGTCGTACATCGCCCCCACACAGAGGAACAGCGCGCCCGACACCACTCCGTGTGACACCATCTGGAACATCGCGCCATCAATCCCCTGCTGGGTGAAGGAGAAAATCCCGAGCGTGACGAAGCCCATATGCGCGACGGAGCTATAGGCAATCAGTTTTTTCATATCCTCCTGCACCAGCGCGACGAGCGAGGTATAGACCACCGCAACAAGCGACAGGATAAACACAAAATCCGCGAAATAATGCGACGCATCCGGCAGCATCGGCAGCGAGAAGCGCAGGAAGCCATAAGCCCCGAGTTTGAGTAGAATACCCGCCAGAATCACCGAACCCGCCGTCGGCGCCTGCACGTGCGCATCCGGCAACCAGGTGTGGAATGGCCACATTGGCACCTTCACGGCGAAGCTCGCGAACAACGCCAGCCACAGCCATTTTTGCGTGGCAAGGCCGAGGCTAGGCACCTGCGCCATCAGGGTTGGGATGTCGGTCGTGCCGAAGGTGAAATAGAGGTAGAGCACCGCGAGCAGAAACAGCACCGAACCCGCGAGCGTATAGAGGAAAAACTTATAGGCCGCATAAATACGGTTCTGCCCACCCCAAATGCCGATGATGAGATACATCGGGATCAACACCGCCTCGAAGAAGAGGTAGAACAGCAGCAGATCTAGCGCCGCGAACGTGCCGATCACCAGCGATTCCAGCACCAGAAACAGCGCCATAAACTCCGGCACGCGCTTCTCGATGGATTTCCAGCTACAGAGAATACAAATCGGCATCAGGAAAGTGGTGAGCAAAATCAGCCACAGCGAAATCCCATCCACGCCTAAGTGATAGTCGATGTGATACCCCTCGAACCAGGGTGCCCGCTCGACAAACTGGAAGTCGCTTGTGCCATTGTCGAACCCCGCGAGCAGTGCCAGCGACAGCAGAAAAATCCCGACCGTGGAGGCGAGGGCCACAGCGCGCGCGCGCGCTGGCCCGTGTACGGCATCGCGCCCAGCGAAATACGTCACCACGGCCGCGAGCAGCGGCAAACCAATTAACCATGAAAGGAGATGCGCCATCACCGTACCACCGTGTAAGCGAGCCAGCTGACAAGCACCAGAAGCCCGATGATCATCGCGAAGGCGTAATGATAAAGATATCCTGTCTGCACTTTGGTGCTCTCGCGGGCGATAACGCGGCTCACCGCCGCTGCCCCGTTCGGCCCTAAGCGATCGACCACGCTCACATCCACCCCGCGCCAGAGGAAGCCCCCCAGCCACAAAGCGGGCCGCACGAAGAGGAACTGATAGAGCTCATCGAAATACCATTTATTGAGCAGGAAGCGGTAGAGCCCACCGAACTGCATTTTCAGTACCACCGGCAAGGCCGGGTTCACGATATAGAACAGGAAGGCGAGCGAGATCCCTGAAACGCCCGCAATCAGCGGCGCGTGCTCGATGAGGAACGACGGCGTTTCCGGCATATTTTTCAAATGCGCTCCGCTGATCGTAATCGCCCCATGCCAGAACTCCATGGAAGGACTCAAAATCCCCCAAGCATAATACCCAATCGCCCCAGCGAACATGGCCCCAAGCAGCAGCGGCACCAGCGGCAGCAACATAATCGGTGGCGATTCATGCACGTGATGCATCACCTCGTGGCTGGCGCGCGGCGTGCCGTGGAAGGTCATGAACAACAAGCGCCAGCTATAGAACGCGGTCATGAACGCCGCGGCGATGCCAAGCGTAAAGGCCACATCCCCCTGCATGGTTCCTGCCGCATAGGCCGCTTCCAAAATCCCATCCTTCGAGTAGAATCCGGCGAACAGCGGAATCCCAGCGAGCGCCAACGACCCCACCCACATCAGCCCATAGGTATAGGGGATTTTCTTCCAGATACCGCCCATATTGCGCATGTCCTGCTCGCCGCTCATGGCGTGGATGACAGAACCCGCACAAAGGAACAGCAGTGCCTTAAAGAAGCCGTGGGTAAAGAGGTGAAATACCGCCGCGTTGTAGGCCGAAACGCCGCAGGCAAAGAACATATACCCAAGCTGCGAACAGGTGGAATAGGCAATCACGCGCTTGATGTCGTTCTGCACCAGCCCCACCGTCGCGGCGAAAAACGCCGTAATCGCGCCCACATACGTCACCACCATCAGCGCCGTGGGTGCCAGCTCGAACAGTGGCGAGCAGCGCGCCAGCATGAATACACCTGCCGTCACCATCGTCGCGGCGTGGATGAGCGCAGAGACCGGTGTCGGGCCTTCCATCGCATCCGGCAGCCAGGTATGCAGCAGAAACTGCGCCGATTTCCCCATCGCGCCCATGAACAGCAGCAGGCAGATCGTATCCATCACCGGCACGCTGAAGCCAAACAGCAGCCACTGCGCATCCGGCGTAGTGCTATGAAACTCGGAAGCGGCTTTGAACACCGTTGCGAAATCGACCGAACCGAAGGTAAGAAATACCGCCGCAATGCAAAGCGCGAAGCCAAAATCCCCCACACGGTTGACGATAAATGCCTTCATCGCCGCCGCACAAGCGCTGGGCTTCTCGAACCAGAAGCCGATGAGCAAGTAGGAGCAAAGCCCCACCCCTTCCCAACCAAAAAACAGCTGGATAAAATTATCCGCCGTCACCAGCATCAGCATGCTGAACGTAAACAGCGACAGATAGCTCATGAAGCGGGGCTTATGGTGGTCGTGGCTCATATAGCCGACCGAATACACATGCACGATGGCCGATACCCACGTCACCAGCACCAGCATAATCGCCGTCAGCACATCCACTTTCAGCGCCCAATGGGTGCTAAAATCACCCGATTCGATCCAGTCGAGCACGGGCACCACCTGCGGCTCGCCGCCGGTGATCTGAAAGAAAATCAGCGTCGCCCCAAGGGCCGAAAGCACCATCGGCAAACAGGTGACGAGTTGCGCTTTGGTGTCGCCAATGGTGCGCACGAACAGGCCGCTGGTGAGCGCGCCCAGAAGCGGCAGGAACACAGTGGCAGCAATGAGAAACGGTAGTGACATGTCAGCCCTTTAGCGAAGCAATGTCGGTCACGTCAATCGTGCCGCGGTTACGGAAATAGACCACCAGAATGGCCAGGCCAATCGCTGCCTCCGCCGCCGCAACGGTGAGGATGAACAGCGTAAAGATCTGCCCCGTGAGGTCGTGATGCTGGGTTGAGAATGCGACGAAATTAATGTTCACCGACAGCAGCATCAGCTCGATGCTCATCAGCAGCGTGATGATGTTCTTGCGGTTCAGGAAAATGCCGCAAATGCCGGTGACAAAAAGCAATGCCGAAAGCATCACATAATGCCCGATGGTGATGGAGCCGTAGAGTGCGTGTTCCATTAGATCCCCTGCCCCGGTTTAACATCGACCAGCGCGACCGACGCCTCGCGCGTGCGCGCCATTTGCTTCGAAATCACCTGCTTTCGCACGCCCGCGCGCTGACGATGCGTCAGCACAATCGCGCCGATCATGGCAACGAGCAGGATGACGCCCGATAGCTCGAACGCCAGCATATAGTTGGTGTAGAGCACATTACCGATGGCTTTCACGTTCATCACCGTGGCAACATCCGGCGTTGGGGTTGCCGCCTCAGCCCGCGTCGCCGGTGTCAGGATCGAGCGATAGAGCAGCCCGCCCAATTCGGCGAAAAGCAACAGCGCCACTCCACCTCCAAGCGGCAGATAACGGCTGAAGCCCGCACGCAGCTTCTCGAAATTGATGTTGAGCATCATCACCACGAATAGGAACAGCACCGCGACCGCGCCGACATACACGATCACGAGAGTCATGGCGATATACTCCGCGCCGAGCAGCACAAACAGCCCCGCCGCGTTGAAGAACGCCACAATCAGGAAAAATACCGCATGCACAGGGTTGCGCGCCGTAATCACCGCCAGCGCCCCCGCCATCAGAAGCGTGGAGAAAACATAGAACAGAAGCGAGGTAATAGTTTCAAACATCAGCGATACTCCGCATCGGCTTTGATGTTGGCGGCGATGGCGGGCTCCCAGCGATCACCATTTTCGAGGAGTTTTTCTTTGCTGTAGAACAGCTCCTCGCGGGTTTCGGTCGCGTATTCAAAGTTCGGGCCTTCGACAATCGCATCCACCGGGCAGGCTTCCTGGCAGAAGCCGCAATAAATGCATTTGGTCATGTCGATATCGTAGCGCGTGGTGCGGCGCGAGCCGTCCTCACGTGCCTCCGCTTCGATGGTGATGGCCTGTGCCGGACAGATCGCCTCGCACAGCTTACAAGCGATACAACGCTCTTCGCCATTCGCATAGCGGCGCAGCGCGTGCTCGCCGCGAAAACGCGGGGAGAGCGGGCCTTTTTCATACGGGTAATTGATCGTCACCGCCTTACGGAAAAACGCATATTTCAGCGTCAGCGCCATGCCGCGCAGCAGCTCATACAAGGTAAAGGAGCGAAGGGTTTGGGAAATGGAAGCCATTATTTTTTCTCCTCGACTGGCTCGCACCACGCAAACCCACTCGGACATTTATTCATGTTTTTCATGAACCCTTCTGGACATGCCCCAGCACCCTTTTCTTTGATAGGAAAAGCCCCCGGTTTGTTGATCACGTTATTGACGGCAGATTCACAACAGCCATCATATCCTGATGCCCCGTTGGCATTCATTCCATGGCTACAATAGGTTCGCAGATTTTCCTTGGAATACTGTTTGCCTTCCGCAGCCATAACCGCAACAGGGAACATACATAGCATAATCATCACAAAACGCATCATACGCTCGCCCCCGGCAAATGATGGGTATAAACGAGCCAGCCCGCGGTGAGCACCACCCAGAGCAGCGATAGCGGCAGGAAGATTTTCCACCCCAGACGCATCAGCTGGTCGTAGCGATAGCGTGGGAAGGTCGCGCGCACCCAGAGGAATACAAACAAACAGGCACAGATTTTGAGAATAAACCAGATGCCGTGCGGCACGAAACCGAGCACGCCATCCTCCGCGAAGGGGGACTGCCAACCGCCAAGGAACAGCACCGTCGTCATCGCCGACATGAGAATCATGTTGATATATTCCCCCAGGAAAAACAGCGCAAAGCTCATCGAGGAATACTCGACGTTATAGCCCGCGACCAGCTCGCCCTCTGCCTCCGGCAAATCGAACGGCAGGCGGTTGGTTTCCGCGAGGCCCGAGATGAAAAACACCACAAACATCGGCAGCAGCGGGAACTGGCCGGAGAGGAAATTGAACGCATACCAATGGCCAATGCCACCAGCCTGCGACTTCACAATATCGCCCAGATTCAGCGACCCCACGAACAGCAGCACGGTGATAATCACCAAGCCAATGCTCACCTCATAGCTCACCATTTGCGCGCTTGAGCGAATCGCCCCCAGGAACGCGTATTTCGAGTTGCTCGCCCAGCCGGAGATAATAATCCCATACACCCCGAGCGACGAAATCGCGAACAGATACAGCACCCCCACATTGAGGTTCGCGATCACGAAATCCGGGCTGAACGGAATCACCGCCCAACCGAGAAGCGCCAGCGCAAAGGTGATCACCGGTGCCAGCAGGAACATCACCTTGTTGGCTTTGGTCGGCAGAATGGTTTCCTTGAGGAACAGCTTAAACCCATCCGCAAACGGCTGCAGTAAGCCAAACGGCCCCACCACGTTCGGCCCTTTGCGCAGTTGCATCGCCGCCATCACCTTACGCTCAGCATAGGTCAGCATCGCCATCGAGATCAGCATCGGCACCGTGACAAGGAGGATCTGCAACGCCACCTGCACCACGCTCACCAGCGCCGGATAGTCCGGCAGCCAGTCGTTCAAAAAGCCCAGATTTTCTGTGATAAATACGCTCATTTAATAATCCACCGGCTGACCAGGTTTCGCGGCTTTGATTTTCTCGTAGAGCACTTCGGGCGCCAGATCAGCACCGTTTGGCCACTCGATGCAATGGAAACGCGGGTCGATACGAATCTCACAGAAACGTTCCTTGTCCGCCAGTGGCTCAAATACACCAGGCAATTTGACAAGGCGATCCAGCTTAATTGTTCCTTCCGTGCCATCCGCAAACTTTAAGTAAATGGCGTAATCACGAATCGCTGCGGCATCCACTATGTCGTATGGAAACATCTACTCCTCCAGCGGATCTATTTTGGGTGGATTTTGGTATTCCTTAGCCAGTTCCCAAGCGCGGTTCAATTCACTTACATGTTTAATGCGCCATTCTTCCACAAGTTTCAGAGCTTTCGGATGAAGATTTCCACGGATTATCTGCCCCGTATCTATCGCAATAACACTTCTTTTCCCCTGATACTCCACATGAAAATGCGGCGGAGCATGGTCATTGTAGAACATGCGAACATAAATACCAAAAAAGTAAGAGAGGATAGGCATTACGCAGCTTTCTGTTCCTTCGTTTCGCGCAAGGACTCTGTGCAGAGCGCCATGGTCTTGCTCGCGCGGCTTACTGGGTCTGTCATGTAGAAATTAGCGATAGGATAGTCAAACGCTTCCGCGCGGATACTCCCAGCGGTTGTGTTTTGCGGCTGCCATGTGGCCGAAATGCGCGAACCGATGGCGGTGAATTGCGGGAACTCGCGGCCGATGCGCGCCCGCAATTGCGCATGAGTCTCGTAGAAGAAGGGCCGCCCCAGCGCCTGCGCCAGGCCGGCGAGAATCTGCCAATCCTCGCGCGCATTCCCCGGCGCGAACACCGCCCGACGCGTCTCCTGCACGCGGCCTTCGGTGTTCACATAGAGCGCGGTTTTCTCGGTATAGGCCGCGCCCGGCAGCACCACATCTGCCCGATGCGCGCCGATATCGCCATGATGGCCCTGATAGACCACAAACGCCTCGCCGAAATAACCCATGTCGATTTCATCGACCCCGAGCAGATAGACGAGCTGAATCTCCTTGACCGCAATCGCCTCGATGATCCCCGCCATGTCGCGCCCGCCCGCTTGCGGCACAAAACCCACTTCGAGTGCGCCCACGCGCGCCGCCGCATGGTGCAGCATATTGAAGCCGTTCCAGCCTTCCCGCACCACGTTACAGGTGGAGGCAATCGTTTTAGCGGCGCTCAGAATCGCCTCGCCATCCGCCCGCGCCAGCGCGCTATCGCTGAGGAGGATCACCGGATTTTTTGCTGCCTTCAGCGCTTCGGCGATCGGGTGTTTGCCGGATGCGATCTCGGCCAGCACCGCCGGATTTTCGCCCAATTGCTCCACCGGGAAGGTGAGGTCGAACGCCTTGCCGACATTGTAGGTTTTGAGGCCGTTTTTGAGATACGCCTTGCGCAGCCGCGTGTTGACGAGCGGTGCCTCATGGCGCGGATTGGTGCCGATGAGCAGCGCCACATCTGCCTGCTCCAGCCCTGCAATCCCCGTATTCATCAGGTAGCTGGCGCGATCGCCCGCGTCGATCTTCGCCCCGTCCTGACGGCATTCCAGATGCGGCGAACCGAGCCCCGCCATAATATCCTTCAGCACCACCATGGATTCCACATCCGTGAGGTTGCCCGCAATCGCCGCAATTTGCGCCGGTTTCAGCGCCTTCATCCGCTCCGCCACAAGCCCCAACGCTTCGTCCCAGCTCGCTTCCACCAGCTTGCCGTTTTTGCGCACATAGGGCCGATCCAGCCGCTGCGCCTTCAGCCCATCACAGGCGAAGCGTGACTTATCGCCGAGCCATTCCTCGTTCACGTCCTCGTTGAGACGCGGCAGAATGCGCAGCACTGCCTCGCCACGGCTATCGATCCGGATATTGCTGCCGACGGCATCGAGCACATCGATGCTCTCTGTCTTCGTCAACTCCCACGGCCGCGCGTTGAAGGCGTAAGGCTTCGAAGTCAGCGCGCCGACGGGGCAGAGATCGATGATGTTCGCCGAAA
>CAZUOS010000043.1:0-8431 GCA_964621415.1 uncultured Azospirillum sp. | reverse complement strand
ACAATAGCCCCGCTATTGTCGGCACGTCTCACCAAACTGGAACAACGATTTCTCCCGCAACAGAAATAGGTCAAACGAGTTAGGAAAGACTATAGTTACGGCGCCACGAAGGTGAGGGTGCAGTCTTTCGCGTCGGGGTCGCCGCCGAGGGAGGCATCGGCCCCATAAGCGCCGTGGCCGCTGGCATCGAAACAGCCGCCAGCGGCGCTGTTGCCGCGCAGGCTGCCGCTATCGGCTTTGCCATCGTCGGTTTTGGCGTCGATATGTTGCGCGTCCTGACGGCTGAGGGTGGGAAGTGCGTAATCGACATTCGCCCGCGTGCCGAGCGCGCCGAGGCTGAGGTACAGCCCCTGGGCTTGCCCTTCGGGGAAGCTTGCCGCGCGGAAATAATCGCTAAACTCCCAATAGCCGCCACGCAGCTTCGAGGCCGGGCTGTTGGTGGGCGAGGGGGTGACCTGCTGGCCGGTGGGGTCGATGGTGCCCTGGCCGTCATACTTGCCGTCGATGATGCCGCCGCGCGCGAGATGTTCCCACACCTTTACCTGCTCGCCATGCTGATCCGGCTCGATGAAATTATCGCCATCGCCATTGCAGCCGGTGCTGGCGTCGGTGGTGTTGGTGCCGCAGGAAGGGCCCCAGAAGCGGTAGGCTTCGGGCATGTCGCCGGGCAGGGCGAAGTATTTATCGCGGAAGGTGGTGATGGCCGCCGCATAGCGCGTGTGTTCGCCAATCACGGCCTGGCATTCCGAAGCGTGCAGCATACCACGCGCGCTCACGATGGTGCCGATGAGCAGCCCGCTAATGACGACAACAATCGCCAATTCAAGTACACTCACACCGCTGCGACAAGTCATGCGCCTATGCTTGCGCGAAAATGGCCGGGGCTGCAATCGTGACGGCCGAGGTTTTTGCTGGGCGCGGTGTGATTCTTCGGCTAAGAGGCGAGGATGCAACGGCTCTTTGATTCCTGCCCCACGGCTTCTGGCCTGCCTTGGCGCGTGCGCGGCGGTGAGGCGCGCACGGCGCTGGCCATGGCGCAACAGCATGGGATTAGTGAATTACTGGCAGAGATTCTGGCGGCGCGTGGGGTCGAGATCGACCAGGTGCCGGGGTTTTTGGCGCCAACCTTGCGCGAGGCGCTGCCCGACCCGTTCCATTTGCGCGACATGGATAAGGCGGTTGAGCGGCTGCTGCAGGCGATGGCGCGCCGCGAAACCATCGGTATTTTCGGGGATTATGACGTGGATGGCGCGACCTCGACCGCGCTGCTGATGCGCTATTTCGCTGCACTTTCTGTGCCGACGGTGCCCTATATCCCCGACCGGATGACAGAAGGCTATGGGCCGACCGAAGCAGGCTTTGCGCGGTTGATTGAAAAAGTGATCAGAGTCGAGAGTCGAGAGTCGAGTGATGCCGCAGCCCCACTCGACTCTCGACTCTCGACTCTAGCCACTCCCTCCCTCATCATTACCGTCGATTGCGGCACGCTGGCGCATGCGCCGATTGCCTATGCGCGCGCGCGGGGGGTGGATGTGATCGTGCTCGACCATCACCTCAGCAGTGGCACGTTGCCGGAGGCCTATGCCATTGTGAACCCGAACCGGGTGGATGAAACTTCGCCGCACCGCAATCTCGCCGCTGTGGGGGTGGTGTTTCTGCTGCTGGTGGCGCTCAATGCGCGGCTGAAGGAAAGAGGCCAGAGGCCAGAGGCCAGAGGCCAGGGGGAGGATTCTCGCTTTTCCTCACGGGGGGAGCTTAGCGCGCTCAAGTCCGTATCCGCTCTGGCCTCTGACCTCTGGCCTCTGGCCTCTCCTCCCAGCCTTCTGCCGCTGCTTGATCTTGTCGCACTCGGCACCGTGGCCGACGTGATGCCGCTGACGGGCCTGAACCGGGTGTATGTGGCGCAAGGGCTGAAGGTGATGGCGCAGCGGCGCAATCTTGGCCTTGCGCAACTGGCCGATGTGGCGCGCATGGAAGAAGCGCCGGGCACCTATCACCTGGGGTTTCTGCTTGGGCCGCGCATCAATGCCGGTGGGCGAGTGGGGAAATCGAGCCTTGGGGTGCGCCTGCTCACCAGCGAAGACCCCGAGGCAGTGCAGGCGATTGCGCTCGAGCTAGACCGTTTAAATGCCGAGCGGCAGGCGATTGAAGCCAGCGTGCTGGAACAGGCATTGCTGCAAGCGGCAACACAGGCGAACCTGCCGGTGATTCTGGTGGCGGGCGAGGGTTGGCACGAAGGGGTGATTGGGATTGTGGCCGGGCGGCTGAAAGAGAAGTTCGAGCGCCCGGCATTGGTGATCGCGCTGGCGGAGGGGATGGGCAAAGGCTCTGGCCGCTCGGTGCCGGGGGTGGATATGGGCGCGGCCATTCATGCGGCGGTGGCGGAAGGATTGCTGCAAAAAGGTGGTGGCCATGCGATGGCGGCAGGCTTCTCGCTGGCGCAGCAAAATGTTGCTGCATTGCAGCAATTTTTGATCGCGCGGATGGAGCGCGCGGTTGCCGCCTATACCGATGCGCGGGTGAAGAAATACGATGGGTTGCTCTCGGTCAGTGGGGCCACGCTCGAGACGCTGGAGGATATCGGACGGGCAGGGCCATTTGGGCTGGGCAATCCGGCGCCGCATTTTGTGATTCCCTCGGCGCGGATTGTGCAGGTGAGTGTGATGAAAGAAAAACATCTGCGGCTTACCCTGGCCGATGATTCCGGCAGCGGTCGGCTCGCGGCTGTGGCGTTTCACAGCGTGGGCACCACGCTTGGGGAATGGCTGCAGCATGAGCGGCGCGTGCATGTGATGGGAGAGCTGAAAATCAACCGTTGGCAGGGGCGCGAAACGGCGCAATTCCTGATCGAGGACGCGGCGCGGATAATCGCCTAGGCCTGATCCATCAAGGTGACGACGAGCGGCAGGTCGGCCGGGGGCATGGGGAGCGAGCGCATCTCGTGCGCAAACTTCCAGGTGAGTTGCTGGCCCTCGCGCGGTTCGGGGATACCGTCCCATTTGCGGCAGCGATAGAGCAGCATCACGAGGTGAAAGGTTTCATACGTATGGCTCACAAACGTGATCGGCGCGGTGCATGGCTCGCAGACGACGATGCCCAGCTCCTCGCGCATCTCGCGGGCGATGGCAGTTTCCGGGGTTTCATTCGCTTCCACCTTGCCGCCGGGGAACTCCCACAAGCCGGCCATGGATTTTCCCGGCGGGCGCTGCGCCAGCAGGATGCGTCCGTCCGCATCGGTTAAGGCCATGGCAGCAACGAGAATGGTTTTCACGAGCGATAATCTGCGTTGATGTCGATGTAGGCGTGGGTGAGGTCGCACGTCCAGATGGTGGCGGCGCCATGGCCCAAGCCAATATCCACATGGATCTGAATATCGCGGGTTTTCATGTGAGCGGCCACGGGGGCTTCGTCGTAAGCGGCGACGCGCTCGCCTTCCGCCGCGATGACTACCCCGCCAATGGCGATTTTCAGGCAATCACGCTCGACTCGCTCGCCGCTTTTGCCAACCGCCATGACAATCCGCCCCCAGTTCGCGTCTTCTCCTGCGATGGCGGTTTTGACGAGTGGGGAATTGCCAATCGAAAGCCCAATGCGGCGGGCGGCTTCGTCCGACTCCGCCCCCTCGACGCGAATGGTAATGAGCTTCTGGGCGCCTTCCCCGTCGCGTACGATCAGCTGTGCCAGTTCGGCCATCAGCCCGTCGAGGGCTTCGGCAAAGGTGGCAGCTTCGGCGCTGCCTTCCGCTACCGTGACGCCGGATGCGCCGGTGGCGAACAGCATCGCCGTGTCGCTGGTCGAGGTATCGCTATCCACCGTGATGGCATTGAAGCTTTGCGCGGTGCTGCGCTGCAGCATTTGCTGCAGCAAGGAGGGCGCAATATCGGCATCCGTAAACACGAAGGCGAGCATGGTGGCCATATCGGGCGCGATCATGCCCGAGCCTTTGGCAATACCTTGTAGCTGGATGGGTTTTCCGCCCAGCACCACGACGCGCGTGGCCGCTTTCGGGAACGTGTCGGTGGTCATGATGGCGGCGGCGGCATCGGCCCAAGGTAAGGGCGAGAGCTGTGCTTTCATTTCCGGCAGCACGGCAGCGATTTTGCTGGCGTCGAGTGGTTCGCCAATCACCCCGGTGGAGGCAAGGAACACCGCATCGGCCTCGCAGGCGAGGGCCCCTGCGACGGCGGCGGCGCTTGCCTCTACGGTGGCGACGCCGCGCTTGCCGGTGAACGCGTTGGCGTTACCGGAGTTCACGAGCAACGCCCGCGCGCTGCCTTGTGGCAGTTGTGTGCGGCACCAATCCACCGGGGCGGAAGGCGCTTTGCTGCGGGTGAAAACCCCCGCGACATGTGTGCCGGGATCGAGCGCCACCAGCAGCAGATCCGTTCGCCCCTGATAGCGGATGCCCGCTTGCGCCGTGGCCAACCGCACGCCCGCCACGGGCACCAGGTTTGGTAATTGTTCCGGAGCGAGGGGGGAGCGGGCAAGGGCCATGGTTAGTTTGCTTTCTTCGTATCAGCCGGTTTGTCGGCGGGTTTTTCGGCTTTTTTCTCTTCTTTCGCGGCGGCTTCCGGATCGCGGTTAAAGGGCACTTCTTTGCCTTTGGCATCGAACACTTTAACTTCCGCCCCATCCACCAGCTTTTTCACGAAATCGTTGAGTTTTTCGCTCTGCAATTTGCCTTTCAGCTGATCCTTCACCTCGTTGAAGGTGGGCGGGGTGACTTTGCTGATATCCTCGACCTTAATGATGTGCCAGCCGAAGCTCGACTTCACCGGCGCCGAGATTTCGCCTTTTTTCATGGCGAAGGCGGCATCGGCAAACTCTTTTACCATTTTATCGCGGGTGAAGGTGCCGAGATCACCGCCGTTTTTGGCCGAGCCGGGGTCTTTCGACAGGTCGCGCGCTACATCCTCGAACTTTGCGCCGCCATCCAGCTTTTTCTTCGCTTCCTTCGCTTCTTCCTCGCTCGAGAGCAGGATATGGCGGGCGTGGATTTGCTTCTCGCTCTTCAGGCTATCCACGAACTTGTTATATTCTTTTTTCAGGTCCGCATCGGTCACGGTGTCGCCGGTTTTGCTGTCGAGGTAGGACTTAACAAGCAGCTTGCGCTTCACGGTTTCCATTTGCTCCTGAAACTTCGGGGCTTTTTCGGCACCGGCTTTGATCGCTTCGCCATAGAGCACTTTTTCGGCCATCACCGCGCGCAGGACTTTATCGCGCATGTCGGGCTTGATGCTGTCGAATGCGGGGGCCTGGCCGGGTTGGAAGAAGCCTTCCCAGGCTTTTTGCAGTTCGCTCGCGTTCACGGATTCGTTGTTGACCTTCATCACCACGTAATCCTCGGCCAGGGCTGGAGTGGCGGCGAGCAAGGCGATCAGAGGAAGTGTGCGCAAAAACTGTTTCATGGAATAACCCTTTGGGTGGAGGTGAGTGAATGGCGCTGCATTGCCATAGAACGTATGGCGGTGCAAGTGTTACGGTGGAGCGATTCGTGATGACAATCCTTCTGCACCGTTGGTGGTAGCTTTGCGTGCCTCTCTTTGCCGCTGAAAACACCAGCGGCTAGGTTGACATCCTACCCCTGGCACCCTATGTAGCCAGCCCTACACAAAAGGACTTCCCATGCTTGCGTCGCTCGCTAAAAAAATCTTCGGCAGTTCGAATGAACGGCTGGTTGCCTCGTTGCGGAAAGAGGTGGCGGCGATCAACGCGCTCGAGCCCGAGATGGCGGCCCTAAGCGACGAGGCCCTGCGTGGCAAAACGGACGAGTTCCGGGCAGCGCTCGCCGGGGGCGCGAAGCTCGATAGCTTGCTGGTGCCTGCCTTCGCGGTGGTACGCGAGGCCGCGAAGCGCACCCTCAACATGCGCCATTTCGACGTGCAGCTGATCGGCGGTATGGTGCTGCATCGGGGGATGATTTCCGAGATGCGGACGGGTGAAGGCAAAACGCTCGTCGCTACGCTTGCGTCCTACCTCAACGCACTGCCGGGCAAGGGCGTGCATGTCGTTACGGTCAACGACTATCTCGCCAAGCGCGACGCCGAATGGATGGGCACCATCCATCGCTTCCTGGGTCTTTCCGTAGGTGTAATCCTCCATGACCTCGAGAGCGACGAGCGCCGCGCCGCCTATGCGTGCGACATTACCTATGCCACCAATAACGAGCTGGGCTTCGACTATCTGCGCGATAACATGAAATACAGCCGCGAGGAAATGGTGCAGCGCCCGTTCCATTACGCGATTGTGGATGAGGTGGATTCCATCCTTATCGATGAGGCCCGCACTCCCTTGATTATTTCGGGGCCGACGGAGGATAATTCCGAGCTTTATATGCGGGTCGATCTGCTGGTGAAGCAGCTGACGCCCGCCGATTACGAGCTGGATGAAAAATCGCGCAACGTGGCGCTGAACGAGGTGGGCACGCACCATATCGAGACCTTGTTGCGCGGTGCGGGCTTGCTCGCGGAAACGGCGGGTCTTTACGATATCGAAAACGTCGCGATGGTTCACCATGTGAACCAGGCGCTGAAGGCGCACACCGTGTTCCGCCGCGATACGGATTATATCGTGAAAGATGGCAAGATCATCATCATCGACGAGTTTACGGGCCGCATGATGGAAGGTCGCCGCTATTCCGAGGGGCTGCATCAGGCGCTTGAGGCGAAGGAGAAAGTGGCGATTCAGAACGAGAATCAGACGCTCGCCTCCATCACCTTCCAGAATTATTTCCGTCTTTACCCGAAGCTTGCGGGGATGACCGGTACGGCGATGACTGAAGCGGGCGAGTTCGGCGATATTTATAAGCTCGAAGTTGTCGATATTCCGACCAACGTGGTGGTGGCGCGTAAGGACGCGGACGATGAGATCTACCGCTCGAGCGAGGAGCGCGACCGCGCCGTGATCTGCCTCATTGCCGAGGCGCATCAGCGTCAGCAGCCGGTGCTTGTTGGCACCGTCAGCATCGAGAAGTCGGAAGCGTTTTCGGCGCGGCTTTCGGATAAGAAGTTCCTGCGCGACATGGCCGCCCGGCTGCTGAAGCAGGCCGATGCGTTCGAGGAAAATACCCGATTCCAGAGCGAAAAGAGCAAGCAGGAGGTGAAGGATCAGGCGGAGCGCTGGCGCACGCTTTCGGCGTATCTGCTCACCCTGTGCGAGAAAAAACTGCCGATTCCGCATCAGGTGCTGAATGCGCGCTATCACGAGCAGGAAGCTGAGATTATCGCCCAAGCGGGCCGCCCGGGGGCAGTTACCATCGCCACCAACATGGCCGGGCGCGGCACGGATATTATGCTGGGCGGCAACGCGGAAATGCTGATTCAGTCATCAGTCACCAGTCACCAGTCGCCAGTGGAACCCGAAGCGATCCGTGCCCAAGTGGCGAAGGATAAAGAAGCCGTGAAAGCCGCAGGCGGGCTGCTCGTGATCGGTACGGAGCGTCACGAATCGCGGCGGATTGATAATCAGCTGCGGGGCCGTTCGGGCCGTCAGGGCGATCCGGGTGCATCGCAGTTCTTCCTGTCGTTGCAGGACGATCTGATGCGGATTTTCGGTTCTGAGCGCATGGATGCGATGCTGGGGCGCCTCGGCATGCAGGAGGGTTAAGCCATTGTGCACCCGTGGATGAACAAGGCGATCGAGCGTGCGCAAACCAAGGTCGAGCAGCGCAACTACGAAATCCGCAAAACGCTGCTTAAGTTCGATGACGTGATGAACGATCAGCGCAAGGTGATCTACGATCAGCGTCTGGGCTTGATGGAAGCGGAAGACGTGCGCGAGACGATCGACGACATGCGCAGCGATGTGAATCAGGCGCTGGTCACCTTGCATATTCCGCCGCAAACCTATGCCGAAAGCTGGGACGCGCCGGGCCTGCATACGGAGTTGCTGCGCGTGTATGGCCTTGATGTGCCGGTGGTGGCGTGGGCGGCGGAAGAAGGCATCGCGCAGGAGGAAATCCTCCACCGTGTGAACGATGCGACGCTGGCCCTGTTCGAGCAAAAAGCCGCCAGCTTCCCGCGCGAGATTTACCTGATGGCGGAGAAACGCATCCTGCTCGAGACGCTCGATCAGCTGTGGAAGGATCATTTGCTATCGCTCGATCATTTGCGTCAGGGGATTAACCTGCGCGCTTATGCGCAGCGCGACCCGCTGAATGAGTATAAGCAGGAGGCCTTCACTTTGTTCGAGGCGATGCTGACGCATTTGCGCGAGGCGGTGGTGACGCGTATCGCACGGCTGCAAATCCGTCTGACGGAAGACATCATGCGCTTGCGTCCGCCAGCCGAAATGCATGAGGGGCGCGAGGACCCGGCGGCGATGCCGCAGCCTTCGGCCCAGATGCTTTCTATGCCTGCGCGCGATGCTGCGGGGCAAGCCGTGGGTCGTAACGACCCGTGTCCCTGTGGCTCGGGCAAGAAGTTCAAGCATT
>CAZUOS010000042.1:3288-8432 GCA_964621415.1 uncultured Azospirillum sp. | reverse complement strand
GTGCGAGGTCGAGGGAAATGGGAACGTCATTGCGAGCGAAGCGAAGCAATCCAGTCTCGCCTCCCGCTAAAACTGGCCGGGATGAGAGTTTTGCTTGGCTGGATTGCTTTGCTTCGCTCGCAATGACGTTCGCCCGCCCCAACCCCTCGCCGAGCGCCGTCGCCATCGATTCTGGTGTATGCGCGCGCCAAAGCTCCTCCCACACGCGCCGCTTGGCGATGATGTCGCTGGCGAACGTGTCGAAGCGGTATTCGCCGCCGCGCGCGCCGATGATGCCCATGGCCTCGGCAAGCAATGAGTCGGCACTATCCAGCCCCTGAATCAGCGCGTATTTGGCCTGACGCAGCAGCTCGTTCGCCTCCGCCTCCTCGAGCACGGTGAAATGCGGCGCCACCCCAGCCTCGATGGGAAAGCGGCGCAGCAGATGCTGGCAAAACCCGTGGATGGTGGTGAGCATCACGCCGCCGCTGGGGCTATCGAGCATGGCATCGAACAGGCCGCGCGCGCGGGCCAGCATCAATGCATCGGCAGGGGCTTCGACCAGCGCTTCGATCGCCGCCGCAAGCGCCCCCTCTTCCATCGTCACCAGCTCACGCAGCCGATCGAGCACGCGCGCGCGCATCTCGCCCGCCGCCGCCTTGGTGTAGGTGAGGCAGACAATTCGCTCCGCCGGTACACCCAGCAACAACAGACGCACCACACGCCCCACCAGTGCGGTGGTTTTGCCGCTACCGGCATTCGCCGTGATCCATTCCGAAGTGAGCGCCATGCCTCGACCTATCTACGCCGCCACCACCTGGCCATCGCGTAAGCTAACCGCGCGGGTGAGACGCTTAGCGAGCGCCATGTTGTGCGTGGCGATGAGGGCGGCGACGCCTTCCTCGCGCGCGGTGGCGAGGAATAATTCGGTGACGGAATCGCTCGTCGCGGGGTCGAGGTTGCCGGTTGGTTCATCGGCCAGAATCAGCGGCGGCTGGTTGGCTAGCGCCCGCGCAATCGCCACGCGCTGCTGCTCGCCGCCCGAAAGCTCAGAAGGCAAATGCGGCACCCGCGCGCCAAGCCCCAACCGCTCGAGCAGTGCGCGCGCGCGCGCCCGTGCTGCCGCCTCCTTCACGCCCGCGATGAGCTGCGGCAGCATCACGTTTTCCTCGGCTGAAAGCTCCGGCAACAGGTTATGAAACTGGTAAATAAACCCGATATGCCGATTACGCAGACGGGTGCGCGTGGCATCATCGGCCCGGCTGGCATCGGTCTCGAGGATATGGACGTTGCCACTTTGCGGGCTATCGAGCAAGCCCGCGAGATGCAGCAGGGTTGATTTGCCGGAGCCAGACGGGCCGACGAGCGCCACCAGCTCGCCCGCGCGCAACGTCAGCGACGCATCGCGCAGCACCGCAATCTCCCCTTGTGCGGTGTGGTAGCTGCGGGTGATGGAGGTGAGGGTGAGGATGGGGTGGTTCATGCGCGATGCTCCGGAATAGAGCATTTTAGGATGGAGGCGGGATTCCAGAGCCGATAGCTCCCCCCTTGAGGGGGAGCCGATTTGCCCTTGCAAATCGGTGGGGGGTAACGAAGCAGGTTTTGTACCCCCCCACCAAAATCGCTTAAGGGGCGATTTTGGCTCCCCCTCAAGGGGGGAGCTAGAGGCTCTGGAATCGGTGCCCTATTCTGCATCCTACTCATACCGCAGTGCCTCCACGGGGTCGAGGCTCGCGGCGCGGCGGGCCGGATACAGCGTCGCGAGGAAGGAGAGCACCAGCGCGAGGGCGATAATCACCAGCACCTCGGTGGGGTCGGTTTTGGTGGGCAAGGTGGAGAGGAAATAGATATTCTCGATGAGCAGTTCCTGGCCCGTGAGCCGCTCCACCAGCCGGTGAATCGCCTCAAGGTTCGCGGCAAGCAGCAGGCCCAGTGCCAGCCCCGCCGCCGTGCCCACGGCACCGATCCAGACGCCCGAGGCCATAAAAATCCGCATCACGCTGGCGCGGCTTGCACCCATGGTGCGCAGCACCGCAATGTCGCGCCCCTTTTCCTTCACCAACATCACCAAACTGCTGATGATATTAAACGCCGCAACAAGGATAATCAGCGCGAGGATAATCACCATCACGTTGCGCTGCACCTTCAGCGCGGCAAACACCCCGGCATTGGTTTCCTGCCAGTCATAGACGCGGGCGCTGGCCCCAAGCTTCTCGCGCACGCTGGCCGCGACAGCAGGCGCATCATCGATGTGTTGCGTCATCACTTCGAGGTTACTGACGCCATCTCTCTGGCAGCCCTCCCCTTGATGGGCTTCGAGCGAGATAAATCGATGCTCAGGCATCGATTTATCTAGTTGAAGGGGATTTGCCCTTGCAAATCCGGGAGGGGTCACTTCCGAGGCTTCACCCCCCACCGACGCGCTGAAGGAGCGCGTCGACTCCCCCGCAAGGGGGGAGTTGGTTTGCGACGAGGCGTTGCCACACTCGCTCGCTTGTACCAACATAAAATATTGTTGCGCCTCGGCAAAAGGCATCAGCACCAGGCTGGAATCGAGCGCATGCATGCCAAGCTTCACGGTGGCGACCACCGGATACGCCTTCATACGCGGGATAAACCCGGCGATGGTGGCGCGCCCTTGTGGCGAAATTAACGTCACCGAATCGCCCACCTCAAGGCGTAGATTCCGCGCCAGCGATTCCCCAAGCACGATGCCCGTGCCGTCGCGCAAACCATCGAGCGTGCCTGCGGTGACATGTTGGGTGATGAGCGGGCGCTGGCTCACCGCCTCCCACGGCGTGGCAATCACTTGCCCGCCAAGCGCTGCGCCGCGCGCTGTCACCATCACCTGCCCCGTGACTTTGGGCGTGACAGAAGCCACCCCCGGCACGGCACGAATGGCCTCTATCGCGGGCGCATAATCGTAGAATGCGCGGGCGTTACTATAAATCGTGATGTGCCCATCCAGCCCGATGAATTGGTGGGTCATTTCCTCGCGGATGCCGTTCATCAGCGAGGTGACGAGGATGAGGGTCGCCACCCCAAGCGCAATCCCCACCATGGCAAACCAGGTGGTGAGCGAAATAAACCCCCGCCGTGCGCGCAAATACCGCCGCGATAACATGCGTTCGACTGGGGTGAGAAAAATCATGCCTGCTCCGAATGGTTGGAACGGAATGCCGCGTTGTCGCGCGCACCATAGCTCCCCCCTTGAGGGGGAGCCAAATCGCGCATGCTGTTAGCATGCGAAGTTTGCGTCAACATCGGTGCGCGATTTGGTGGGGGGAAGGTTTCGAGCGCACTCAGAATCGCGGTTAATACTCCCTCGATATTTTCATTCACCTCATTATTCCAAAAGCGCAACACACGATAACCTAGCGCGCACAAATTCTCATCGCGCCGCTTATCCTGAACTGAGTCCAGATGCTGACTTCCGTCGAGCTCCACAATCAGCTTTCTTTCTGCATTCACAAAATCGACGATATAGCGCCCTATGGGCTGCTGGCGACGAAACTTATACCCACCCAATTGCTTTCCCTTTAATCGCAACCATAATTCCAACTCCCAAGGGGTAAGCTCTTGCCGCATTTGTTGCGCGTGCGATTGATTGCGAAGGCTGTACCCCCCACCAAATCGCGCGCGAGGTTTTACGTCCTTCTCGTTCGCCATAGATGCGCGATTTGGCTCCCCCTCAAGGGGGGAGCTATGGAGCCTGGCTTCACCGTTGCTGTCCAATTTCACCATCCAATTGATCTCACTGCACGCTACGCCACCTTCGCCTTGTAATTCGCCACCACCTTGGCAACTGCGGCTTCGAGCGGGAGTTCAAGCTTCTCGCCCGTCGCGCGATATTTCATTTCGATGGTGCCAGCGGCGGCACCCTTCGGCCCCACCGTCAGCTGCCAAGGCAGGCCGATCAAATCCATGCTGGCAAACTTTTCGCCGCCGCGCTTGTCGGTATCGTCGTAGAGCGGGTCGAGCCCGTGGGCCGTGAGCGCCGCATAGAGCTGCTCACACAGGCTATCGCACGCCGCGTCGCCCACGCGCAGGTTGAGGATGCCCGCATCGAACGGGGCGACAGGTTCGGGCCAGATGATCCCGCCCGCGTCGTGGCTCGCCTCGATAATCGCACCGATAAGCCGCGACACGCCGATGCCATAGCAGCCCATTTCGGGGGTGACTTCCTTACCATCCGCGCCCGTGACGGTGATGCCCATGGCTTTCGTATATTTATTGCCGAGGAAGAACACCTGCCCCACCTCGATACCGCGCGCGGAGCGGAGTTGCTCGGCCGGAATCGGGCATTTTTCCGCCACATGGAACTCATCCGCCGCGGCATAGAGCGTGCGCTTTTCCTCGCCGCTCATCGTCACCTTGCCACTGCGCACATCATCCAGCCGTGCGTCGTAGTAGATCGCGCTTTCGCCGGTTTCCGCCACCACATGGAACTCATGGCTGAGGTCGCCGCCGATGGCCCCCGTATCCGCCGCAACGGCAACCGTCGTCAGCCCCATGCGGGTGAAAATGCGGTCGTAGCAATCATACATTTTGGCGTATTCGCGCTTCGCGTCCTCGATATCCGCATGGAAGGAATAGGCATCTTTCATCAGGAACTCACGGCCGCGCATCACGCCGAAACGGGGGCGCACTTCGTCGCGGAACTTCCACTGAATCTGGTAGAGATTCACCGGCAATTGCTTGTAGCTGCGAATGTAGCTGCGGAAAATATCGGCGATCATTTCCTCGTTCGTCGGGCTATAGAGCAGCTCGCGATCGGCGCGATCCATGAAGCGAAGCATTTCCTTGCCCAGCGCATCATAGCGGCCGGATTCTTTCCACAAATCCGTCGGCTGCAGCGTCGGCATCAGCAGCGGCACGCAGCCCGCTTTTTGCAGCTCGTCGTTCACAATCGCTTCGATGTTGCGCAGTACGCGCAGGCCCAGCGGAAGCCAGGAATAGATGCCCGCAGCTTGCTGTTTAATCAGCCCTGCACGCAGCATCGTGCGGTGCGAGACGATCTGCGCCTCTTTAGGATCTTCTTTGAGGAGGGGCAGGAAATAGTGGCTCAGGCGCATGGTTTCTCCGTAGTGTTCCAATCGTCACGCACTATGGCCAAATGCTGAGGAATTGCAACGGTTGACATGGGCTTATGAACGGGATGTTTG
>CAZUOS010000042.1:0-3188 GCA_964621415.1 uncultured Azospirillum sp. | reverse complement strand
AGGCTCTGGAAGCCTCACCCCATCACCCGCGTCGGTGCGTCGGCATCGGGAATCAAGGGATAGGTCGCGCGGGCATTGAACAGCTGATAGTGCCACCATTCGTTGCGATAAAAATCCCAGCCCGCGCTGGTCATGATGCCCATCAGCAGCAGGCGGTTGCGTTGCGCTTCGGCGTTGATATCAAGATTGCCATGGTGCGAGCGCGGGTGAAACGCATCGAACGCGGTACCCATATCGAGCGGCACGCCCGCACGGCAGAGCGTAAGATCCACCGCCACCCCGCGCGAGTGCGGCGAGCCTTTGCGCGGATCGGCCAGAAAATGCGGATCGGGCGTATGCTCCCACAATTTCCACTGCGCTTCGGGCGGGCGATAGGCATCGAAAATGAGAAAATGGTAGCCCTGCGTATCGGCCAGTTTCGCGGCGATTTCCAGCTTTTCCGCCGCCTCTGTGTGCAGATAGCAGCGCGCGTCGCGGCGATAAACGCGCTTGCCGGTGAAGTTATCGCTGCTCGCGTATTTCAGGTCGATCATTACGCCGTGGCGTTGCGCCGTAATCTCAACTAGTGACACCGTGCGCCTCCAGCGATTGGCGTAACCCCTCGCGGATGATGGTCTCGCACGCGCGGGCCAGCTCCTTGCGATCTTCGTAGGCTTCCTGCCGCTCGACGGGGTAGAGCGTCACCACCACCTGCAGCTTCGGGAATTGCAGCAAGCGCCAGAAATGGTCGACCAAGCTCGCCTCGCCAATCCACACCACCTGCTCGCGCGTGGCGGCAGAAAGTGGCACCGCACCAATATGCGTATAGGCAATCGAGACCGGCTGAATCGGCAGGTGATGTTCTTCCGCCAGGCTGAGAAAGCCGCTTTTGAAGGGAATCACCGTGAGGCCGTTGCCAGTGGTGCCTTCCGGAAACAGCACCAGGCGCTTGCCCTGTTGCAGGCGCTCGGCCATCTCGGCCTGTGCGCGTTGCATATCGGCGGGCTTGCGCTCGATAAAGACGCAATCCGCCAGCACGCAGAAGAAGCCAATCACCGGCCAGCTACGGATTTCGAGCTTCGGCGCAAACGAGACCGGTGCCATGCCACCCAGCACAAAAATATCGAGATAGCTGGAGTGATTCGCCACCAGCATGAGGGGTTTTTCGCTGCTGAGCGTGCCTTCCACGCGCACGCGCAGGCCGGTGATCCAGCCAATGATCGCGTAAAAATACTGCACGATTTTGCCGCGCAGGCGCTCGAGCGTCAGCATCCAGCACAGCAGCACCGGCACAAACAGCACCAGCGTCACCACCACAAACAGCACGGCCCGCACGGCCGCGCGCAGCGATGAACGTGGAATGTGGGGCTGCTCGCTCATGCTATTCCGGCATATAGCGCTCGGCATAGCGCGCTTTGAGCTGCTCGGTCTCAACGATGATCGAGACATCGGTGGTGTTGAAGGCATAGTCGATCACCGCGCCATCGCCCACCATGCCGTTCAGGCGCAGATAGCCCTTAATCAGCGGCGGCAGCACGTTAATCGCCGCGCGCGGCACCACGTCCTCTTTCGGCATCAGGTTCATATTCACGTATTGCGTTGGCAGCGCTTTAGGGCAAAGCCGCGCGGGCGCCAGGTGATAGTGATAGAGATACGACAACGCGTGCGTATGCTCCTTCACGTTCACCCCATGGAAGCTGGCGCAGCCAAACATCACCTTGACGTTCTTCGCCGCGACGAACGCGCCAATGCCCTGCCACAGCATTTGGATCACCGGCCGCGTGCGGTATTGCTGCTCGACACAGGAGCGCCCCAGCTCCATGATCTCGCCCTCGCTCGCTTTCAGCGGCGAAATATCATATTCCGTTTCGGTGTAGAAGCAGCCGACTTTCGCCATGTTGCTGCGCGTCAGCAGCCGATAAGTGCCCACCACGCGGCTTTCGCCCACGCGGTTATTGTCGATGACGATCAGGTGATAGCAGGCCTCATCGAACTGGTCGAAATCGCGCTTCTGCTGCTGCACCGAGACGTTCGCCACTGCGCCCATTTCCTCGCAGAAAATGCGATAGCGCAAGCGCTGCGCGGCATACACATCGGCCTCGTTCTCGGCCAGCCGCAAGGTGAGGTGGCCCGCATGAATCGGCTCGAATACGGATTCAAATCTCATGCCTTGCCGCCTTCCAGGGGAACGCAATACAGTTCAAGCCGGTGGTCGATCAGCTTATAGCCCAGTTCTTCGGCGATACGGTTTTTGAGCTGCTCCAGCGCGTCGTTACTAAACTCCACCACTTTACCGCTGCGCACATCGATCAAATGGTCGTGATGCGCTTCCGGCATTTCCTCGTAGCGCGAGCGGCCATCGCCAAAATCATGCCGCTCGATGATATGCGCATCCTCGAACAATTTCACCGTGCGATAGACGGTCGCGATGCTGATGCGCGGGTCGATCTTCGCGGCGCGGGCGTAAATCGACTCCACGTCCGGATGGTCGCTCGATTCCCCCAGCGCGCGCGCAATCACCCGCCGCTGACCGGTCATTTTCAGACCTTTTTCAATACATTTCTTCTCAAGATCACTGGGCATAGGTGGCGTGTTTACTCCCTTCTTCACCCTTGGCGCAAGTATTTCGTGGAGGCTGGGAATTACGAGACCTACGCCCGGGGCTGTGGCCGGAAAAGCTGACCGCCCGTCACTGCCGCGCGCACGCCGGTGGTGGTGGGTAGAGAAAGCGGCAAGCCCAGCACGCTCCGCGCCGCGAGATAGGCGAACGCCTCGGCCTCGAGCATGTCGCCGTTCCAGCCCACGTCCTCGACCGTGCGCACCGGCGCATTCACGCACGCCTTCAGCAGCCCCATCAGATACGGGTTGTGCCGCCCGCCACCGGTGATGAGCACCTCGCGCGGCGCTTCCGGCACGGCACCGAACGAGAGCGCGATAGAAGTTGCAGTCATGCTGGCAAGCGTCGCCGCGCCATCTTCCACCGACATAGGCGGCTTCACCAGCTGCTGCACCCGCGCCTCGAAATGCAGGCGGTCGAGCGATTTTGGGGCATCGAGCAGGAAGAACGGATCGCGCAAAAATGCCCCCACCGCCGCCGCATCCACCACCCCGCGCGACGCGATCTCGCCGCCCTCGTCGCACCGCTTGCCGGTATGGCGGAAGATCCAATCATCGAGCAGGGCGTTGCCGGGGCCGCAATCGAAGGCCAG
>CAZUOS010000041.1:0-8447 GCA_964621415.1 uncultured Azospirillum sp. | reverse complement strand
GTAATGTTTTTTTATATTAAGAAGTTGCCGAATCATCGCATCGCTTGGTTGAATAACGAGCTTCTCGCACTCACGTATTGCTGATGCGTTAACAATTCCCCCCCGCATCTGATGTTCGTGACCGGTAGTATCTGCTACATCGATCTTCTCCAATTTATTAATCGCCTGTTGTGTATGCGTGACCACGTCACTAACTAATCGATCTCGCAGCAAATCCGAAAAATGCCGCAACAATGCTGGCACACGATGCTGAATGCTTTTCTTAAACTGCTGCCTACGATGGGCGGAGATGTTATGGCTGAAATCTAATTTAAGTTGTTCAAGCAAAAGCGCATAGGTTGCTTTTGCCTCGGGAAAAGAGTTGGTATAGTCTTGCAGGACTTGCTTCGTCTGCTGTGTTGGATGTTCAGATTCCAACGCCATTAGCATTCTATCTTGAAAATCGGTGACAGTTGCCTCAATCCAGTCCGCCGCCGTAGCAATTTGTCCTTCTGCATGATTCCATTTATCTAGCGCTAGGGCTTCCTCATGACGGCTAAGAAAACGGTTTACATTCGGTGGCAGCAAGGCTCTTGAATGCGAATACGTGCTGTGCTTGCCGCCATAATCCGCAAATCGCCAATAGCGCTTTGCCACCCCCTCAATCAATGCCAAGCTAACAGGTAATCCGGTATGGTGGATATCGACATTTTCGTCTCGAATAAGGGCCTCTAAAGCAGCTACATCATGGTCCCACACAAGCCCAAAGGGGGCTAGGCGTTGGTTAATTGCGGCCTCCCCTTCATGCGAAAACGGGGGATGCCCCATATCATGAGCCATTGCTATCGCCCGAATCAGTACCTTGCTGGCGGATGACATACCTAAACGATCCGCAAGCAATACACCAGTGTTGGCAACCGCTTCGCTATGTGAAGCTCGATTCTGAAACATCGTAGAAGAGGAAGGTGCCAACATGCTCTGACGCGACAACTTGCGGTAGGCATTCGATTGCGTAATTAGTCGAATATCATTCTCAAATACTGCTTCTGGTCGAGGTGCCCCCCCCTGAACGCGCCCCCCAAAGGTTGGTTTAAATGTCGTCTCAAGGGATCGACAACGATCACTTTCATCCCTATTCTCAAACGAGAACAAGCCATGCGCACGGTGAGCATCCGCTTCCGCTTTCAATCGAACATCGTTATCATTAGAATCGGCCATATGCAGAGTTCAGGTTTCTCAATTATCGTTGTCAGTTTAGCAAAAAAAACAATGCCCTGCGTGTTAATGTTTTATGACAGATTAAAAGCACTGCATAACCCCAACATTAAGTAACGCTAACGCCCATTCCCCGGCGCAGGCTCTTGCTGCAAGCGATGCTGCTTGGCATTTCTAAGTTCTTGCATTTTTTCAATGGCTTGCTGCGCGGTTTCCACCACATGGATGCCGAGCTTATGGAGATCCCCTTCAGGAATCTGCTTTATCAGCGCATCGTAGAAACGAATCGTTGTTCCGTTCACGGCAATCGGCGCATTAAGAATCACCAGTTCTTTGTGGGCGAATCCGTGTGTATCGGATTCGGGATTGCTGAGCGCTTGCTGCTTCAGCAGGGCAAACCCGGCCAGCTCCTGCACGGTGCCCATGCCACCAGGGGCGACGATAGCGGCATCGGCCGCCAGCAATCCCTCAATACGTTCGTAAATGTTGCGACAAAGATGAAAGCGGTCCACCAGCTCGCGGATATTCTTTCCCTGCACCTCCTTGCCATCCATGATATGCGGCACCGTAATCCCCGTATGATGTACGCCCTGCTCTGTATCGCGCAGCGTGATCGCGGCCCGCGTGATAGCCCCCATCCCGGAATACATGCCCGCACCGGAAAACACCCCCATTCCTGCAGCGGCCAGTTTTTCCGTCAGCTCTGTGCCCATTGTGCAGATTTTCTCGTTCTCGTTCGAGGCGGAAATAAACACCGCGACGTTGAACTCTTTAGGGGATTTGTCGCCGCTTGCCGGCATCGCTTCGCCGCGTGCATAGGAGGGTGGATCATAGCGCAAATGCTGGGTGCGCCCGCGATGCGCCTTCACAGCCTCGACGGCCTCATCAATCGTCGACACCGAATGATAGAGCGTCGCCGGGTTCTCGGGAATCGTGCCAAGTTGGTGCAGCGCATGGGTGATTTCCTCAAGCGCATTAAATGCACCCGCGTGCTCGCCATTCTTGGGGTTGATAAGATAAATCGGCTTTTCCAGCTTATATTTATCGCGTGTTTGTTCGCCCACGATCAACGAAGAAAAGGTCCAGAGATTCTGCCAAAAATCCTCTTTCGCGCGGGCTGGGTTGAAGGCCAGCACCACGGCGTCCTTGCCATCCAGCATGGCGGTCTGAACGTCGTCAAGTTTCTGAATATTCGACTTTACACCATGAAAAGAAAGTCCGTTTACGCGGACGCCGTGCAGCAAGGTGGCCACTGCACTGGCCGCTGCCTCATGGTTCGGATCGTGCACCACGCCCACGCGATAATCCTTCTCCTGCAAGCGTTTTTGCTGTTTTCCCTGCCCCAGCAACGGAAACCGCATATCGGCCACCATGCCATCCCAGGCATGCGCTCGAGGGCTATGCTCGAAATAGAGTTTTTTGCTGAGCGCCGCTTTTGTTTTTCGGCACCCCCGGGGAATAATAAAATGGTCGATCTCGGCTGCCCCTCCCGGCGGCTGAGGCTGGCTGATAAATCGGCCAGAAGTCTCGCCCGAATAGGTGATGATTTGCCGGTTTTGATCCGAATGAGGCTCCCTCAACCGCGCGAGTGCCAGTACGCTTTTTTCTGTCACTTCGTGGGTAATAGAATGGCCCGCGTTTTTATAACGCAGCAGAATCTGCTCTACCGTGGCAAAGAAATTCGTTACTCCAAAACTCCCCAGCACGCCCGGCCCGGTCTCTACCCCCGGAAACGGGGCATCGACATCGATCTTGTTTCCCAAATTAGCAAACTCTCTTTCTCCCGCAAGGCTTTGGCCCGTTCGAGGGTGACGCTGCAGAAAATGAAACCCTGAATCTTCCGAGAGGATATAGATCTCCTCTTCCTTCAGCGCTTCAGCATTCTGCCTTCGTCCCAAGCTATGTAGTCGCTCCCCCAATTGCGAAAGCCGGTTAGCTCGTGCAGCAACGGGCATACGTTCCCATGCCTGAAACGCCGCCTCCAGCTTCTGCACCGCATTGCCTTCATAGGAACGGGCATCTTCATCGGGCGAAACATAGCTATCCACCAACAGGTCGATCGGCAGCAGATTCACGTTCAGCCGTTGCCGTTCGTAGAGTTCCTGCATCTCGTGGAACTTTTTACGTGTCCCCGTCGCCACAAAGATCGTCGCCCCCGGCTGCATTCCTTGCGGTGGCTCCGAAGGGGGGGTGTTTTGCTTTGTTGTTGGTTGATTTTTTAACTTAGCCGCCAGGGCTTTTGCCAGCGCCGTAGTCTCTTCCATGGTAGGGGTGATATAGATGCCATAGCGACGCGCCAACTTTTCGGCATCCACAAACCAGCGCTGCATTCCGCCTTGCGTAGGCCGATACTCGAGAAACTGGAGATTCGCCAATATCGGATCGAACAGCTGATCACGATTCTCAATAATCAACGGCTTGCTCAGTATGGGCGAAGCGGCGTTCGTTGCATTCAGCTTCGCGTTGAGAATCTCTTGAAACTCCAGCAATGCACGCACGTCGCCCGGTACGGCAATCAACAGGTCGCTGTTACGCTGCGCCTGCGCGACTTGCTGGGGCCGCAAATAGCGGCGCGTACCCAACACCCGAAAGCGCATCTCTGTATCGCCCAATGCCTGTTCCAGCGCGGCTGCCTCTTGCACCATGGCTTGCGGCGCGGCGCTAAACTCCATACGCGGGGGTGGACGATTTTCCGTGTAATAGTCTTTCGGTGCGCCGGTTTGAAGGCCTGCTTTGATGAGATTCGCGATTTGCTCGCGCACCCATTTGGCCCCATTTCCCTCGCCGCTCTTAACCTCTGGCCGTTTGCCTGCTGCGATGGCCTGGCCGATGCGTAACTGATATTGCGCCCTACCTTGAGCCTTTGCGAGCAACCCTGGCGATAGAGGGTCGTCCTCCGCTCTCCCTGTCGCTCCAGGCAAAGCATGGGTCGGCTCAAAATTCTCAGAATAAACATGAGCGGATGGATCTTCAGGCGGCGACATGGTTTCCTCTGCTGGCCTTTCGCAACGCCGCAACCATGACAAACCCAACGATTAATGGAAAGTAACTTTCTGTGAAGATTTGATGACGGTTTTAGCGCGTGGAAGGCTTAATCAGACGTGCGCGCACAGAATCACCCCCCAGACGCTACCCGCGCAGAGCAACGCCATCAGCACCACGGCACTGCCGATATCTTTGGCTTTTTTCGAGAGTGGGTGGATGTCTGGTGAGATGCGGTCGACGATGGTCTCCATCGCCGTATTGAGGAGTTCGGCAATGAGCACAAGAAACAGGCTGCCGATGAGCAGCGCGCGTTCGCTGGCAGTCACGTCGAGCCAACAGGCGATTGGAATAGCGCCCGCGCAAAGCCACAGCTCCTGACGGAATGCGGCTTCGCTGGCATAGGTCGCGCGTAACCCTTCAAACGAATAGCCAAACGCTTTGACAATGCGCTTCAATCCGGTGCGCTCAGGTTCCATCTGCCTCCTGCGATCGTCCATTCGACTCAACTATCGATAGTTTACATATAGATAGCGTCGTCAGATTACCCCTTCGTTCCGGTCGAGCCGAAGCCGCCAGTGCCGCGGGTGCTGGTGCTGAGCTCGGCGACTTCCTCGAACACGGCGCGGGTGTAGGGCGCGATGACCATTTGGGCGATGCGCATGCCGCGCTCGATGGTGAAGGGCGCGTCGCCCCAGTTAATGAGGATAATCCCCACCTCGCCGCGATAATCCGCATCGATCGTGCCAGGGCTGTTGACGAGGCCGATCCCGTGCTTCAGCGCCAGGCCCGAGCGCGGGCGGATCTGGGCTTCATACCCCTCCGGCAGGGCGATGCACAGCCCGGTCGGGATCAGCGCCCGCGCGCCGGGGGCGAGGCTGACCGGCTCGGCGACTGCCGCCAGCACGTCCATCCCCGCGCTATGCGGCGTGGCATAAGCTGGCAGGCTGAGCCCCTCGGCATGGGCTAAACGGGTGATGGCGATGGTGACAGACATGGCTTGCTCGAATCGGTGAAATGACGACCCCAGGAGCCTATGGATGGCGCGTGCCTTCGTCAATCCCTAAAACAAAACGCCCCCGGCAAACCGGGGGCGCGTTGCGGATAGATTGCGGAAGAAACTATGCTGCCATCGCCGCTTGCTTGCGCAGCAGCTTGAGCAGACGCTCGTAGGTCTCCTTGAAGTCTACCTTCTCGGAGGCGGCTACTTCGCCGCACAGACGATGCATGGCCGTTTCGTAGATCATCCGCTCGCTATACGAACGTTCAGACTGATCGACGTTTTTATGCAGGTCGCGCACCACTTCGGCGATGGCTACCAGGTTGCCGGAATTGATTTTTGCCTCGTATTCCTGGGCACGACGGCTCCACATCCCACGGGCGATTTTGGCACGGCCCTTGAGCGTGGAAATGGCACGACTGATCTGGTCGTTGCCCGAAATAGCGCGCAGGCCCGCCGCTTCCGCACGGCCTACCGGCACGCGCAGGGTCATTTTATCCTTATCGAAACCAATCACGAACACTTTTAGCTCGTGCTCGCCGATTTTCTCGACCTCGTGCCCCAGAATGCGGCCCACGCCATGGGTGGGATACACCACGAATTCGCCCACGGCGAAGTTCTTTTTGCCGGTGTTCGGCTGCGGCGCCACCACATACACCTGACGGCCATTCGCCGTACGGGTGAGGGTCGTGATCGGTGCTTTATTTTCCGGCGCGGGGGCGCGGTCCAGCGTTTTGCGGGTATCCACCGCCGATTTAGCGCTGCTCGCCACGGGTTTTACCGCCACGACGGGTTTTTTCGCTTCCACCTTCACTTGGGTCGGCTTCGCGGCGGGCTTGCTTACGGCCTTGGCGACAACTTTTTTCGCAGGCGCGCTTTTGGCAACCATTTTCTTGGCCACAGGCTTCGCGGTAGCGGCTTTTTTAGCGACAGGCTTTTTAGCAACTGTTTTTTTAGCTGCCGCCTTCTGGGCAACCGGTTTTTTCGGCAGCGGCTTCTTTACGGATTTCATAGGTTTTTTAGCGACAGGCTTTTTAACAGAAGTGGTTTTTTTTGCGGTGGGTTTCTTTTTCGTGGTTGCCATGATGGGTTCACCTTGACTATAAGCACTGGCAGTTCGCGGCTGCCACTTGCGCGTTACACAAAAGCAGGCATACGCCTGCCACGTTCATTCGAAAAGCTTCCCCGGCCTCCCCATCCCGCGTGGGATTTTGCCAGGGAATGCCTGTATGTAACATAATTTTAGCTCGAAGAATATGATAAAATTTTAGGCAATTTAGTTTTTTGCCCTTGATTAATAATAATTCATTATAAATCAACGAACTAACACCCTTTTGCAACCAATGCGCGAAAACAGGTCGCTCCGTCATTGCGAGGCCTTCTTCAGGCCGAAGCAATCCAACAAAATCAGAAGCTTTTTTTGCTGGATTGCTTCGCTTCGCTCGCAATGACGCGTGATGCTAGAACGCGGCCACTTTTCGCGCCAGGTCGAGCATGCGGCAGCTGAAGCCCCATTCGTTATCGTACCAACTGGCAACGCGCAGCAGCGTGCCATTCACCACCGAGGTGCCTGCGAGGTCGACGATGGAGCTACCGTTATCGTGGCTAAAATCGATAGAAACCAGCGGTGCGGCGTTGATTTTCAGCACGTTGGGTAGCATCCGCGCCGAGGCTTCGCAAAGCGCCTGGTTCACCTCGTCCCTGCTGACGGGGCGCTGCGTCACCACCGTGAGGTCGACCAGCGAAACATTGGGGGTGGGCACGCGAATCGATACGCCACTCATTTTTCCTGCCAGCATCGGCAATACCAGGCCGATGGCCTTCGCCGCGCCGGTTTTGCTCGGCACCATGCTGAGGGCCGCGGCGCGGGCGCGCTGCAGATCCTTGTGGCTGCCATCCACCAGGTTCTGGTCGCCGGTGTAGGCGTGAATCGTCGTCATGAAGCCGCTTTCGATGCCGAACGCCTCGTGCAGCACTTTCGCCACCGGTGCCAGCGCGTTGGTGGTGCAGCTGCCGACGGAGAACACCGTGTGCTCGGGGGTGAGGCCGTCGCAGTTGACGCCATAGACAAAGGTGGGGCAATCATCGCCGGCGGGGGCCGAGATCAGTACGCGTTTGGCGCCCTGCTTCAGGTGCACGGCGGCGGCGTCTTTGCTGTTGAACGCGCCGGTGCATTCCAGCACAATATCCACGCTGAGGGCCGCCCAGTCGATCTTGTTCGGGTCGCGCTCGTGGGTGATGGTGATGGGGCCACGCCCCATGTCGATCTGGCGGTCGTCGAAGGTGATTTTATGGCCGAAACGCCCATGCACCGAGTCGTATTGCAGCAGGTGGGCGTGATGGCTGTTGGCGGCCGAGCCGTTTGCGGCCACCAGTTGCAGGTCGTCGTAGCCCTCTTCCACCAGCGCGCGCGCCACGCAGCGGCCAATGCGGCCCAGCCCGTTAATCCCTACCCGAATCGCCATAGTGCACTCCTTCTCTGGCCCGCCTTATAGCGCCCCCACGCCGCATCGCAATAGGGATGTGGAAAATGGGCGACGATACAATAGATAAGAAAAAATTAACCATTTTATTGCAAACTGTATGGACATCTTCATTTGCAGCTTAGGAACGATAAAGATGAACAACATCCTAGCCTCCCAAACCTCCTTCAAAACTTCGCCAATACCAATCCAAACGATTCTAGAGACTTTAATTAATCTTAAGATTGGCATTATACATGGCATTAAAGGGCAGAAAGATTACGAACCGATGAAGGGAAAAAGTGAAATTGAGGGTACAAAACTTAAAATTTTCATTGATGACACACCATTACAAACCCATCAAAAACCCGTCCCTGAGGAAATCGTAGCTTTATTAAGAGATAATGGGATTCATTGTGGCTACCAAAACAACGTTAACCCTACCACGGGAGAAATAGTGGGGCACACTCTAACGATAGGCAATACGGATGAGATACGAGATGCCTTAGAAAGCGTCTTAACCTCAGAGATTGCAAAAAAAATGCACCAAGAGATCCAAGAAGGCTTTGCGCGTGCCCGCACTCACGCAGAACATGCAAGATACCTGCTTGTCAGTCAGGAGACGAGCAGAGATATGGCGGACAAACTAATAGCTAATGCAAAGGAAAAGCTGCCAGCAGCGCCTTTGGGTGGAAAAATTAGTGGTGTAGCCCATCACAGTATCGTCGGTGCTCAAGCTACTTCCCCCTCACTCCCCTAAACCGCGCCACGGCATGCGCCTTTGCCTCGGCATGGTCAACGATCGGCAG
>CAZUOS010000040.1:2985-8529 GCA_964621415.1 uncultured Azospirillum sp. | reverse complement strand
TGGTAAAAATGTTTTTGAATCTCGAAGTCTATCCAACAGGGCTTTTGGTGTCTGGTCGTGATGTGCAATCAAATAAAGCGCGTAGGAAAGGTACATACTGCATGCAATAAATCCTTGCATTTCATCTGAATAAACGCGCCCGGTGCTATTCTTTGTGCTCTTATAATTCTGAAATTTTCTTAGCCATCGAAAAAGAGGATGAGTTGTATTTGGATTTTGTGATTCTCTTTGTCCCCATTGTGGATTTAATGTCTGCTTCATGTAGGCCATTAAGAAGTCAGGAAATAATAACCAGTCCTTTGACCAAAAGTATCTATTTCCGACAAATACAACTCTATAACCATTAGATTCAAAGCTAATAATTCCCTTTCCATGCCCCTGCTGTTGGACGCGTATTTTTTCGGCGGCTTCTTGGGCACGCATCATTTGCATTACTTCCGGAGGGAGGGAGCGTAACGGCATTTTGTCTAACCGATCACAACAATGCTTATATTTCTTTCCACTTCCGCATGGGCATTGTTCGTTTCTTCCAATTTTAGTCATAGCTATTTGCATTTTAAGTAAGGAAATAAAAACATCATTCCTATCTTATGTAATTCTGTTATAAATTGATACCCTCGGTTCGAGGTTATTCCACTACCGCCCACCAGGGACTTGCTGAACCGCTGCGTATCCTCCCGCGCGAGCAGCCCGCACCCCCACTCTCTCTACGCACAAGCGACAGAACGCCTGATCTTTTCATGCGGGTGCGAGTACGCAAAGCACAACGAAAAAGGGCCGCTTGCGCGGCCCTTGTCGTCTTCGCTTTCGAATGGACGAGCGATTAAGCCGCTTCCGGCGCATCCGCTTCTACCGCCACGGGGCCAGAATCCTGACCACGGGCAGACTCATCACGATCCACGAACTCGATGATCGCCATCGGGGTGGCATCGCCATAGCGGAAACCCGCTTTCAGCACACGCAGATAGCCGCCTTTGCGCTCGGCATAGCGCTTCGCCAGCACGGAGAGCACTTTCTCGGCCATTTTCTCATCGCGCAGACGGCTGATGAGCAGGCGGCGTGCCGCGAGATCCCCGGCCTTACCCGCCGTTACCAGCTTCTCAACGATCGGACGCAAATCCTTCGCCTTCGGCAGGGTGGTGAAAATCTGTTCGTGCTTAATCAGCGCGCAGGCCATATTCGCGAACATCGCTTTGCGGTGCGATGCGGTGCGGTTCAGCTTGCGGCCTCCAACTTGGTGTCTCATGTCAGTCTCCTTTAGGAGAGGCCAGAGGCCAGAGGTCAGAGGCCAGGGAAGAAACGCACCCTGGCCTCTGACCTCTGACCTCTGACCTCTAGTTTTTAGTAGGGTTCCTCGAACTTGCGTGCGAGTTCCTCAATGTTTTCCGGCGGCCAGCCAACCACTTCCATCCCGAAACGCAGGCCCATATTGCCCAGCACTTCCTTGATTTCGTTCAGCGACTTGCGACCAAAGTTCGGCGTCTTGAGCATTTCGCTTTCGCTCTTCTGCACCAGATCGCCAATATACACGATATTGTCGTTTTTCAGGCAGTTTGCCGAGCGCACGGAAAGCTCCAGCTCGTCCACTTTCTTGAGCAGATACGGCGAGAACTTCAGTTCTTCCTCAGCCGATTTCACGCTCGCTTCTGCCACATCCTCGAAGTTGATGAAGAGTTGCAGCTGATCCTGCAGAATGCGCGCCGCGAGTGCCACCGCATCATCCGGTGCGATGCTGCCATCGGTCTCGAGCTCAAGCGTCAGCTTGTCGTAGTCGGTACGGTTGCCGACGCGTGCGTTTTCCACCTTGTAGGAAACTTTCTCGACCGGCGAGAACAGCGCATCCACCGGAATGAGGCCGATCGGCGCATCGCTCGGGCGGTTTTGCGCGGCGGGAACGTAGCCCTTGCCCACTTCCACCGTCAGCTCCATATGGATGCTCGCGCCCTTATCGAGCGTACAAATCACGAGGTCTTTGTTCAGCACCTCGACATCCGCATCGGTCTGGATCATGCCAGCGGTCACTTCGCCCGCTTCCGACGCTTTCAGCACCATACGCTTACGATCGGCGCTGTGGGCCTTCAGTTTCAGATCCTTGATGTTGAGGATGATGTTCACCACATCCTCACGCACGCCCGGAATCGCCGAGAACTCGTGCTGCACGCCTTCGATCTTGATGCTGGTGACGGCCGCACCTTGCAGCGACGACAGCAGAATGCGGCGCAGCGCCACACCCAGGGTAATCCCAAAGCCACGCTCCAGCGGCTCGGCCACGACCACCGCCTTTTTGGCGTCGCCGGTCACCGGCTTCACGTCGAGCTTGCTCGGCTTAATCAGGTCTTTCCAGTTTTTATTCAGAATCGCGCTCATAATGCCTCGTGAATTCGTGATTTCGTAGATTCGTGATTCGCTTACACGCGACGACGTTTCGGCGGACGGCAGCCGTTATGCGGCACCGGCGTAATGTCTTTAATCGTCGTCACGGCGAGGCCAACGGCCGCCAACGCACGCAGCGCCGACTCACGACCCGCACCGGGGCCTTTCACCAGCACCTCAACCGTGCGCATACCATGCTCCTGCGCTTTACGTGCGGCCACTTCGGCCGCTACCTGCGCCGCATACGGCGTCGATTTACGCGAGCCTTTGAAGCCATTCGCGCCCGAGCTCGACCATGCAATCGCATTGCCGAACGGATCGGTAATGGTGATGATGGTGTTGTTAAAGGTCGCATTCACGTGGGCCACGCCCACAGGAATGTTTTTGCGGTCTTTCTTTTTCACTGCTTCCGCGGCAGCAGCTTTTTTCTGCGGTTTAGCCATTTCTCAGTCTCCAGTCATCAGTCTCCAGTCTCCAGAAACCGCCGCGCCCTACTGGCGACTGGCGACTGGCGACTGGTGACTTCGTTACTTCGTCACCATCTTCTTACCAGCAATCGCCACGGCCTTGCCTTTGCGCGTGCGGGCGTTGGTGTGCGTACGTTGACCACGCACCGGCAGTTTTTTGCGGTGACGCAGGCCACGGTAGCAGCCCAGATCCATCAAGCGTTTGATGTTCATGCTGGTTTCACGACGAAGATCACCTTCCACGGTATAATCCGCATCGATGATTTCGCGCAGACGGGAAACTTCCATCTCGGTGAGATCGGACACCCGGGCGGCGAGGCCAATGTTGGCCTTTTCAATGATTTCAAGCGCTTTCGCCTTCCCGATGCCGTGAATATAGGTGAGAGCAATCACCACACGTTTCGCGGAAGGAATATTAACGCCGGCAATACGAGCCATGCTACACTCCTACAAAATAATCAAGCGAGGACGCAGAAACCGCCCCCTCGCGGGAGCGGGGAATATACCGATGAAAAAGCCACTGTCAACCAGCATTTGCAAATAAATTGCGCCGCCGCCCCTTCACCTCTTAACGCTTTGTTTACAGCCCAATGCTATGCTAGGCTGAAACAACAGACCGTTAGCCTCGACATCTAGCCCCACATGCCCCCCAAACACGCCTTTTCCCTGGTCGAACTCTCAATCGTACTGGTCATCCTCGGCCTGCTGGCGGGCGGCGTGCTTTCTGGTCAGTCGCTGATTCATGCGGCCGAACTGCGTGCTGTCTCGACCGAATACGCCCGTTACACCTCGGCCATCTTCGCCTTCCGCGAGAAATATATGGCACTCCCTGGCGACATGCCCAACGCCACCCTCTTTTGGGGTAAGGACGACACGAATTGCACGGGCGATACCGGAACCGCCGCCACGCCCGGCACCTGCAACGGCAATGGCGATAGCATCATGGGAACCACGAACGCGGCCAACACCAATGCCGAAATATTTCGAGGCTGGCAGCATCTGGCGCGAGCGGGTCTCATCGAGGGCACCTATACCGGACAGTCTGGCCCCACAACCCCGTCCGAATGGGGAGTGCCGGGGGTAAACACCCCCAAATCCCGCTTCCCCAACACCGGATGGAACTTGTGGTATGGCGGCAATTACCCCGGCGACGACCACAGCTACAAATTTGACTACGGCAATATGCTACGCTTCGGCCCCGGACAGGTGCTCACCCCGACCGAACTCTGGAACATCGACAAGAAAATGGATGACGGCAAACCCGCCACCGGAAAAATCATGGCCGGCTATTGGGCAACCTGCACCAACTCCAAAAGTAATAGCGACTATGCAGGCGACTACGCCCTCAGCACCAACACACCCGAATGCACGTTTACAGTAGTAAACGCGTTTTAGCAGTCCCAACCATTGATTTAGTGCGAGCAGCAGCCAGAGCAAGAAGTCCAAGGCGGCGCGCGCTAACTCTCCACCCGGTAATTCGGCGATTCTTTGGTGATGGTGATGTCGTGCACGTGCGATTCGCGATGATTTTACGCGAGCTGAAACCTCAGGTCCCCCATAGTATACCTCGATCGGACACACGCCTCAAAACGACAAAAGTAGTTTAACTACTTTTTAACCACCCACGTTATAAACTTAAGCCCGATAGCATTACCATCTCTTTGAAGGTCTGCTGCATGCAAGAAAAACACGCCTTTTCCCTTGTCGAACTCTCGATTGTGTTGGTGATCCTTGGCTTACTGGCCGGAGGCATCCTCTCTGGTCAATCGCTGATTCGTGCAGCAGAGCTAAGAAGCGTCATTACAGACCATGATCGCATAGCTGCTGCAGTCAACACATTCAAAGACAAGTACTTTTCTTTGCCTGGCGACATGTCGAATGCAACCAAATTTTGGACGGCTGCAGCAGCGGATTATGATACGTGTATAAAAACGGCAAGCACCGGAAAAAAGACCTGCGACGGCAACGGCGATGACACGATTGTCTATAATGAATCGTATCGATTCTGGCAGCATCTTGCCAATGCTGGCCTTATAGAAGGCCAATACGATGGCATCACACACGGCACAACCTCATGGTCTTCAACCACAGCAAACTCTCCGCGCGGCAAAATATCGAACACGCTCTGGTTTGTATGGAATTCGCTAGCGCCTGCGTCAAAAAGCACGGTTTGGTTTGATGGCGACTACGGCAATCGACTCTCCATCGGTGTCATGGCAACAAACACAGAACCCGGCCCCTTCCTCAAGGCCGAAGAAACCTGGAACATCGACAAAAAAATAGATGATGGGAAACCTGGCCAAGGCATACTAAAAGTACAGTGGCTAAACGCAAATTGCGTAGATCAACGAAGTGGTAAAATAGACTCAAGCTCGCTGGACGCCGATTACAATCTGCAAGGAACAGGGTTTGCATGTTTTCCCATATTCCCGCAGGCCTTCTAGCTATACATCTCGTGCTACCTAACTCTCCACCCGGTAATTCGGCGATTCCTTGGTGATGGTAATGTCGCGCACATGGGATTCGCGATGATTTTACGCGAGCTGAAACCTCAGGTCCCCCATAGTATACCTCGATCGGACACACGCCTCAAAACGACAAAAGTAGTTTAACTACTTTTTAACCACCCACGTTATAAACTTAAGCCCGATAGCATTACCATCTCTTTGAAGGTCTGCTGCATGCAAGAAAAACACGCCTTTTC
>CAZUOS010000040.1:0-2885 GCA_964621415.1 uncultured Azospirillum sp. | reverse complement strand
TCTTCGCCTTCCGCGAGAAATATATGGCACTCCCTGGCGACATGCCCAACGCCACCCTCTTTTGGGGCAAGGACGACACGAATTGCACGGGCGACACTGGAACCGCCGCCACGCCCGGCACCTGCAACGGCAATGGCGATAGCACCATGGGAACCACGAACGCGGCCAACACCAATGCCGAAATATTTCGAGCCTGGCAGCATCTGGCGCGAGCGGGCCTCATCGAGGGCACCTATACCGGACAGTCTGGCCCTACAAGCCCGTCCGAATTGGGAGTACCGGGGGTAAACACCCCCAAATCCCGCTTCTCCAACGCCAGATGGAACTTGTGGTATGCCAGCAATTACCCCGGCGACGATCACAGCTACAAATTTGACTACGGCAATATGCTACGCTTCAACCCCCAGATGCTCACCCCGACCGAACTCTGGAATATCGACAAGAAAATGGACGACGGCAAACCCGCCACCGGAAAAATCATAGCCGGCCATTGGGCAACCTGCACCAACTCCAAAAGTAATAGCGACTATGCAGGCGACTACGCCCTCAGCACCAACACACCCGAATGCACGTTTACAGTAGTAAACGCGTTTTAGCAGTCCCAACCATTGATTTAGTGCGAGCAGCAGCCAGAGCAAGAAGTCCAAGGCGGCGCGCGCTAACTCTCCACCCGGTAATTCGGCGATTCTTTGGTGATGGTGATGTCGTGCACGTGCGATTCGCGCAAGCCAGCGCCGGTCATCCGCACGAAGCGGCAACGCTCCCGCATATCGGCGATGGTGGCGTTGCCGGTATAGCCCATGGCGGCGCGTAAGCCGCCGACCAGCTGGTGAATCACCCCCGACACCGAGCCTTTATAGGGCACGCGCCCCTCGACCCCCTCGGGCACCAGTTTCTGCGCCTCGTTCACCTCGGCCTGGAAGTAGCGATCGGCCGAGCCGCGCGCCATCGCGCCCACACTGCCCATGCCGCGATAGGTTTTATACGAGCGGCCCTGATAGAGAATCACTTCGCCGGGCGATTCCTCGGTGCCTGCGAATAGCGAGCCGATCATGGCGACGCTGGCGCCTGCCGCGATGGCTTTTGCGAAGTCGCCACTAAACTTGATGCCGCCATCAGCAATCAAGGGGATACCCTTTTTATCCACCACCTTACGCACATCCATAATCGCCGAAAGCTGCGGCACGCCGACGCCCGCCACCATCCGCGTGGTGCAGATGGAACCGGGGCCAATGCCCACCTTCACCGCATCCGCTCCGGCGGCGACAAGCGCCTCGGCCGCCTCGGCGGTCGCGATATTGCCCGCGATCACCGCCGTAGCCGGATGTAAGCGCTTGATTTCGCGCACGGTATCAATCACGCCTTTGCTATGGCCATGCGCCGTATCCACAATAATCACATCCACCTCGGCGGCGATCAGCGCCTCAGCACGGGCAATGCCTTCGACCCCGGTGCCAACAGCGGCGGCTACGCGCAGGCGGCCCCGCTCGTCTTTCGCGGCCAGCGGATATTTCACTGCTTTTTCAATATCTTTCACCGTAATCAGGCCGATGCAGCGATAATCGCGATCCACCACCAGCAATTTCTCGATGCGGTGTTGGTGCAGCAGCTTCTTCGCCTCTTCTTTGCTGATGCCTTCCGGGGTCGTAACGAGTTTACGCGTCATCAGCCCCGCCACGGGTTGGCTGAAATCCGTCACGAAGCGCACGTCGCGGTGGGTGAGAATCCCCACCAGCGTTCCATCCGATTCCGTTACCGGAATCCCCGAGATATTATAGGAGTCCATCAGCGCCCGCGCCTCGGCGAGGGATTTTTCCGGCGTAATCGTCACCGGATTCACCACCATGCCGGATTCAAACTTCTTCACCCGCGTCACCTCATGGGCCTGCGCCTCTAAGTCCATGTTTTTATGGATCGTGCCGATGCCCCCCGCCTGCGCCATGGCAATCGCCAGCGAAGCCTCCGTCACCGTGTCCATCGCCGCCGACATCAGCGGAATCCCAAGCTCAATACCTTGAGTTAGCTTGGTTTTCGTATCCGCCTCGCGCGGCAGCACCTCCGAAGCGGCAGGCGTCAGCAGCACATCGTCGAAGGTGAGGGCCAGGGGAAAATCGTTGGGGGACATGGGCAATCCTAACATAGCAAGGGGGACAAGCGGATTGCAGCGCTTGATTGCACGCGGCGCGAAAAATGTCAACCCGCCAAATGTCACGAAAACTTCATAAACCGCCACGCCCAAGCACGATACGATGCAGAAGAATGCCCAAAAACACACATATTAGATTACTCAATGAGAGTGAGCGCGAGCAGATGCAAGCGCTCGCGAAGCAGCTATTGCTCGAGCATGACGGCCCAAACGCCGGCCAGTTTCGCAGAAACAACTTTTTGGTGGATGATACGGGCGAGATCCGAATCGACGCATGGCCGCAGCTGGCGCTGCTTGCGGATTTTCCTTCTGCGCCCGAGAACGCTGCCGCTTTGATCGATGAGTGCTGCACCCAGCGCGAAACTGGCAGCCGCGAGCTATTTCATGAAAAAGGCAATTTCATGAAAGCCGTGCTACATCTGGCAAAGGGAAACACCGCACAGCTTGAGGGCAACGCCCAACCGCCCTATTATTTGTTGCCTATCATTCCCATTGCAAAATGCCGAATCCACGATTGGCAAGCCGCGCCGAAACAGTTTGCCAAGGAATCCCTGTGGGCAAGGCCCGACACCCCCAACAACAATGCGACATGCGGCAGAGTCGGCGCGAGAAGCTATCGCGCCAAGCTTGCCGCGATCGATGCGGGCGAAACCAATATCACCCTCAGGCCAGGGGAGTTCCTGCGCTATGCGCTATGCGATCGGAACCCCGCACATCGTCCTTATGCCAGCGCTATTGC
>CAZUOS010000039.1:0-8704 GCA_964621415.1 uncultured Azospirillum sp. | reverse complement strand
GCTGTGGGCGCACCACCAGCACCTATTTTCAGGAACTCGCTGCCGAGATTCAGGACTATTTGCGCGCCCGTATGCCCGTCTGGCGCGCGCAGTATGCAGGGGCCGAGGCCATGCAAGTGGCGGTGATGGGCTGCATCGTCAACGGCCCGGGCGAAAGCAAGCACGCGCATATCGGCATCTCGCTGCCAGGCACCGGCGAATCGCCCGTCGCACCCGTGTTCGAGGATGGCGAAAAAGTCGCGACCCTGCGCGGCGACACCATCGCCGCCGAGTTCAAAACCCGCCTCGAAGCCTATGTCGCCCGCCGTTTTGGCACGGTATAGCGCCCAATCGAAAAGACGATACCCATTCACGACAAGGCATCTGAGGAAAGACCATATATGAAAAACCCCCTGAAACGGAAGGCCCTCTCCCTATTCCTGCTTGCGGGTGTGGTGGCAGGGGCAACCTATCTGTACCTGAATGCGGGCGGCATGCTTGTCCGCACTACCGAGAAAATCGCCAGCGATGCGTTGGGCGTGTCGGTTGATATTGGCAGCATTCATCTGGCGCTTGCCGACAAGAAAGTAACGGTGCGCGGCATTCAGATCGGCAACCCGCCGGGGTTCAAGCATCCTCAGATTATCACT
Source organism: uncultured Azospirillum sp. (assembly GCA_964621415.1). Classification (GTDB taxonomy): domain Bacteria; phylum Pseudomonadota; class Alphaproteobacteria; order Rickettsiales; family UBA3002; genus QFOX01. The sequence continues at coordinate 8,075 of CAZUOS010000039.1, read as the reverse complement.
GCCAAGACGGTAGATATTGTGCTGGCATCGTTCAGCAAGGAGGAAATCGATTTTAAGTCGATCACGGTCCAAGGCTCAGAGGTCAATTTGGAGTTGAATGAGCACGGGCTCAACGTGCTTGCCCTGAAAGACCGGATGGGACGCAAGGAGCAAAAGGAAAACGCCACGAATGAAGCGATGCGCGTCATCATCGACCGCATGATAATCAGCCCGACCAAAATCCACCCGAGCATCACCGCGTTTGGCGATCCTATGGCCGATATTCATGTGCCGACGCTGACGCTGGATGGCATTGGCCGTGGCCGCAGCGTCACGGCTGGCGATGCCATCGTGCAGATTATGGATCAGTATCTGTCGTTGGTGGAAAAACAGGCGAGCAACACAGGCATTTTGAAACACGTGCCCGGCACGGATGAGATCAAGAAGGGTGCCGATGATGCGGTGAACTCCATCCGCAAACTCTTCTAGCGGGGTAGGATTTTCCAATCAGGTTCGCTCGCCTCGTGGCACCAAACCCCTGCCTTCGGCCGTGGGTTTCTTTGTTCAAAGGATTTATAAGCATAGCCCCAACGAGAGGCTTGGCTGTGCAATAGCTTAACTAGCACCAAAGGTCTCAGTATGCTGTTCTGGCATGGGAGAAGTTAGTTCAAATATCTGTGTCACGGGCGCTGGCCCATCGGTACCCATCATGGCGAGTGAGCCTGTTGCTGCGTTGGTGACCATGGCAAGGCGGCTGTAGACATTGGCAACAGGCGCTTGGAACCAATCAAAGCTCGCATCGACCGCATCGGCAGTGCATTGATACGCCATATTGCTGCGGCCATGGCTATCCACGCCACGTAACGACCATCCGCGCCCTACGCCGTTTAAATACGACTCGAAATGGTTTGCCGCGCATACTTTTCCTAGATGCAGTTCGCGCACTGCAAAAGCATTTTCAAGGCGCTCAATCACACATCCCTGCTCGGGCGATATGCCGGTGAGCGTATAGATGACGGGAATGGCCACCGGCTCATGGCATAGCATTTCTTTTGCTTGCTCGTAGGTGGCCGCTGTTTCAAAAACCTTGCGCAGCAAATGCGCAGGCGGCAGGCCGTTATTGTGGTGAACCTGCACACGATTGCGCATCCAATCGACCACCATGTTCGATTTGTAGCGTCGCATCGGAGCCTGATTCAGTGCCGCTGCAAACCGCCCCGGAGCCATGGCATTGAAGATACCTGCCACTCCCGGCCATGTAACATTGTAATAATCGCCAACGGCGCTCGATTGATGGGCGACCACCATATGCTCCCCCAATTCCGGAAACGGCCAATCCAGCACGCGCGATAGCGTGATACTATCCTGCTGCGCATAGGCTCCTGTGGTGCAGCCCCACTCATAACAGAGGTTAAGCGCGTACACGCCCCGCACTTTCAGCGCGCATGCATAGTAGTCGATTTCATCCGCATAGAGGTTTTGCGTTTTCTTCAGCCATGCGCGGGATGCGGCATCGCCAATAGGCAGCGCGAGATTACTTGCCGCACGCGACGCCAAACCATAGATGTTGCGGCTGGCGCGAATGAGCGCGAGTGACTTGTCAGGATAGGCATCAATCAATGCGGTCGGCTCGCTGCCTCGTAAGTCGATAAACGGAATGGTTTGCATAGTTCCCCCTAAATTGGCCGCCGGATGCGCCATGCAGAGAGGGCGCTGGGAATATCGCGTTCCCACCGTGGTAAGAGCGCTAAAATGGCGAGCACTTCGAGTTGTGAAACGAGGCCGAGAACAACGCAGATATGCCATAGCGGTTCGGCATAAGAAAATCCCACCCAGAGCGTCGTGAATGCTAAGGTAAGAGATACTCCCCACGCTTTTGAGAGATACGAATGCGTGCAGGTTTCGCGGCCAAATCGCAGAAAACTGGAAAGGTAACAACCTAATTCCATGCCCAGTAGGGCGATGAGGCTGGTGCCATGACTTTTCAGCCACGCACTATCCATGATGCTCGTGCAAGCAATAACCGTGACCCAGAACAACGCATCAGTCTGGCTATCCAGCCTGCGTAATTTATCCGTGTCGCAATGGAGGCGGCGTGCGATAATACCATCAAACACGTCGGATGCTACGCCGAGCAACAGCATGGCCGTAAGCCATAGAATGGCTGTTTCTCCAAAGATGACGCACACGAGGAGCATCACAGGAATCAGGACAAAACGAAAAGTAATCAGGAGTGTAGGAATGCGGCTCGGATTCATACGATGCTTTCCCCCTTTTTAGATAACGAGTCGGCGACGAACGCCTTACACGCACGCAGGTCGCGCTTGCCGCTGGGCAGGGTAGGAATGGTATCGACCACGTAGAAATGCTCCCACGCAGGCAGCCACAGATTTGGCAGGCCAGAATCTTTGAGCTTTGCGTGAATGTCACGCGGAGAAAGTGTCGTCTCGGTGGTCAGCACGCAGAGCTTTTCACCCTTTGCGGCATCGCTGACGGCAACGACGGCAACTTCACTCTCGGCGTGAATGATATTTTCTAGTGCGGCCTCCACTTTGCCGTGCGGCACCATCTCGCCACCGATTTTACTGAAACGCGCAAGGCGGTCGGTGATATAAAGAAATCCATGCTTATCGAATTTGCCGATGTCGCCGGTGTTGTACCAGCCACCCTGAATCGCCTCTGACGTGCGTGTTTCGTCGCTGAGATAGGCCTGCATCAATGCCGGGCTTTTGATGAGTACAAGCCCTTCCTCGTCGATACCGCGCTCGGCACGGGTTTCTGGGTCCACAATGCGTGCGGTGACACCGGGCAATAGTTTGCCGACACTGCCTTTCGCATAACCACAATGGGTGAGGCCGCCATGAATGATATCCGGCACATTGATGGCGACGACCGGCCCAAGTTCGGTCGCGCCATAACCTTGCATGATGCTGGCTTGCGGCCATGCCGCTGCTAGCTCAATTTCGGTTGTATCGGTGAGTTTTTCACCGCCGAGAATCACGAGCTTCAATGCATCAAGCGCTGTCGTCTTCGATTGTGCGGCATAAAGTTTTGCAAAGGTCGGTGTGGCGATGAGGATGGCGCTTTGAGACTGTTCCAGCATGCTGACGACGGTTTTGGCTTCCAGCGGATTGCTGTGATAACTCACCGGACGACCGGTCAGTAACGGCATCCAAAGCCCCGTGGTTAGGCCAAATGAATGAAAGAAGGGCAGCACACCAGCGAGTGGGCGCATCACAGGCTCGCCTGCTTCGGCATGGGAGAGCAGCGCGGCGATGCTTTCAACATTGGCGAGGATGTTGCGATGGCTGAGCATCACCCCCTTCGGTGCGCTGGTGCTGCCGCTGGAGAAAAGAATGGTCGCTGTCGACTCGCTATCCTGCGTTCCCTTAAGCCAGAGGCGTTGCAGCATGCGGCGGGGAAGAAGGCGAGCCTGCAGATAGACGAAAACACGCGATAGAGTGGATGTATTTGTTGTAACATCCTCAAGATATATCATGCGCGCATAGCTTTCCATACCAAGGCGTTTGGCTAGTTTTTGCGTGCTGATGATGTGCTGGATGCTGGCGCGTGCACAGGCATCATTCAGCGCTTCCGTGCCAAGAGAAAAATTCAGATTCACACTCGTTTTTCCCAGCAGTGCAAGCGCGAGATTGGCGATGACGCCACCGACAGAGGCAGGGAGCATCACGCCAACATGCGGTGCAACGTTCAACACTGGAGATAACCTGTTCGCCGTGAGTTTAGCGGCGGCCAGCAGCTTAAGCCCATCCATCTTCTGGCCGGTTGTATCGCTGAAGCATTTGCGGCTGTTAGCACGTTTGCATGCGTGAATGGCATGGGCACCCAATGTGTCACGGTCATGATAACGATAGGGTACGGTTTCGCTCCCAAGCTCTGCAATGATACGGTTCAGCTTCCATGCTGGCGTATCACCAGCCACAGGTTTGCCCACCGCGATGGTCACATGATAGGGCAATTGCATCGGGCGCTTGCGAATGAATTTTTGCCCGGCGAAACTAAAGATGCTTCCCCACAAACGGTCGAGATAGAGTGGCACGATTTGTGCGCCGGTCCCTTCAAGCATACGCTCGACACCGCGTTTGAACGGATAGAGATGGCCGGTGCGCGAAAGCACACCTTCCGGAAAAATGCAGACATATTCCCCGCGTGCGATAGCCTCCTTTGCCGCCGCGAGCCCACGTTCGGTTTCTTCTTTGTCACCCGTGCCAAAGGGAATCGCGCCAATGGCATTGAGCACATAGCGCGCGACCGGCTTTTTCCAGAACGTGGAGAGCACCATGAAACGCAAGCGTTTGCGTGACATCATGCTGAGCAGCAGGCCATCAACATAGGTCACATGGTTGCAGATAAAGACAGTCGGCGTTTGTGGGGTGGGGAAGTGCCCATCTTCGAGCCCCGCACCGACAAGGCGCACTTTGTAAATTCGGTGCGCGATAACATAGATGAGAGATTCCAGCGCTTCCGGCAACAAGGTAGGAGCAAGTTTCAGCGAGGCAAGCAGCCCCATAAAGCTGATGCCGCCCGCTACTTGAATAATTGAGGCGGGAGAAAGATGTAGCATCCCCAGCAGAGAAAAGAGTCCGGAGGCAACAAGCACGCCGACCATATCGAGAAAGCCAGAAGTCGCAAGGATTTGCCCACGCTGCGTTTCCGGTGAGTGTTTCTGCAGCAGCGTCACCACTGGCACTACGAATAGCCCACCGCCCATGCCGACCAACGCCATCAGGGTAGCGGTGTTAAGGTAACTGGTCGCAAGAAAGCCGGTTGCCATGCAGCCGACAGCAAGCAGGAATGCACCCCAGAGAATGATGCCACGACGAAGGCTTTTACCAATCTGGTGACCCGCAATCACGCTACCCGCCGCAATGCCGCTGGCGAGGAACGCAAACAACGAGCCGGATGCGCCTTCGCTAAGACCCAGCGATGTTTTTCCGAGCAGGATAAGCGCGAGATAGACGAGGCCCCCGAGCATCCAGAACATGCTGCTGCCAAACATACATACCATCAACACGCGCTGCTTGCTTGCTGCGCGCAGGCCTTGGACAATCTCATGGAATGGGTTGGGGTCAAATTGCTTTGCTGCATCCCCGGATGGGCTGCTGGGTACGAACAGACACAATAAAGTTCCGAGTACCGCCACTGCCGTCAAGATATAGCCAATGACCACGGGTGTTTGCTTGAACTCACCCCACAGCATGGCACCTGAAACCGAACCCAGAATAATCGCAAGAAAGGTAAGCATGTTGAGGTAACCGTTCGCCTTCGGCAAATCCTCAGGTGCCAAAATTTCGGGCAGAATTCCATATTTGCTGGGGCTGAAAAAGGCTGAGTGCAATGCCAGCAAGAACAATGTCGCCAATAAATGGGTGATGCTCTGGCCAGTCATGAACACGGTGAGCGCCGCTCCCATCGCCAAAATCTCACACGCTTTGCTGATACGCAGTACGTTGCTTTTGCGATAACGGTCGGCGAGGTAGCCTGCATAACCCGAGCACAACACAAACGGCAAAATGGCAAGCGCGCTGGTGATAGAGAGGTAGCGCTGCTGCGCGGCAATATCGGTGAACATCGAGAGCGACGCCATCGAGACAACCAGCTTAAAGGCATTGTCATTAAACGCACCGAAGAAAGCTGCAGCAAGATAAGCCAGAAAGCGCGGGTGCTTAAGTGTTGTCGTTGGCATTACGGTCTCCATCCTTTGGCGGTGGCATGGATGAGCAGCATGGCCTGCAATGCCGAAGCAATGGCAGCAAAAGCTCCGATCGCCAGTGTTCTGAAGGTGGTGTGCTGCATAAAAAACATCCCGATTGCAATTTCTAAAACAGACATTATATTAAAAATGAACATCGTTCAATAACTATTTTGAACAGCGTTCATTTTTGGGGGAAAGCCATGGCGCGTCGTAGCGATAACACGCGGAAAGAACTGAAAGAAATGACAATTGAGGCTGGGGTTGGCTTGCTTGAAAAAGGGGGGCTTGAAGCCCTCACTGCCCGTGCCATTGCCGGGCGCATAGGCTACACGGTAGGCACGCTCTATAATGTGTTCGAGGATTTAGAAGATATTGTCATGCACATTAATGCGGCCACGCTACGTGAGATGTACGAGGTGCTTACCCCGCTTGCGAACGCAAAGGAACCAGCTGAGAAACGCATTCTCGATATCGCCCGCGCCTACGGCGATTATGCGCGAGCAAATCCCGCACGCTGGAATTTGCTGCACCATTCACCGCGTAACCCAAAACTGCCGGAATGGTTCCATGAGGCGGTGACACGCATCTTCACCATGGGTGAATCCGTGTTGCTCGAAATGGACGGTATCGGCAAAAAAGCGGCACACGACGCCGCGCGCGTCCTCTGGGCAGGCCTACACGGCATCTGCGCACTCAGCATCAACCAAAAGCTTGACTATGTGGATGCGAAGCCCATGCATGCACTCATCGAGAATTTTGTGAGTGCGTACCTCAAAGGGTTAAGCGTGACTGAACAAAAGTAGTGACAGGGTAAGCCGACAGCTCGTCCAAATACTCGTCGAGCGTTACCATGCCAACGCACGGTGTGGCCCCGGAAACGAGCGGTGTTCCAGTAGCCAGCTTCTTCGCCAGCACAATCGCTGGGATGGTTGGGATATGCGGGCCATAGCCATCCTTCGCGATGATAAACCATTGCCGCTCATGCGCCGAGCCATCAGCCGCAGTGCCTTTGATGATCATGTGCATCCCGCCGTCAGCTGAACCGAAGCGGTCAAACCAGTTGCTGGCAGCTAGTAAGGGAACAGCGAATTTTGCTAGATTGAGGGGTAAGCCGAGCCGAACGAGCCATGACAAGGCCCAAAGGCCAAGATGCAGCGCGGTCAGCTCCAGCCCCGCCGAAAACTGAATCGACTGGATGCCATATGCGGTCGGCAGAACGTCGAGGTCGGGGATTTCGCAATTCGCCATCCAGCGTTTGCCGAGGCCGGGGTATTCTTGCCGGTAGATATTCTGCCAGCCATAGGCACGGACATGGCCCGCGAATGGCTTGAGAGGTCTGCCGACATAAGTGAGGATGCCTTGCGTCGTTGCCAGTCCGCGCTCGGCTCTCTGGCCGGGGCTGATGCCGAAGCGTAGCGATTCGATAGAAGCGAATTCGTGCTTAAAATGCTCCAACACTGCGGACGATAGCCCCGGGACCGTACTGGCACCGCTGATGACACTGACGCAAGCTGCCTTAGCAGCAGCATCGAGCTGACGGACGCCGACGACAAAATCGCGCCCATCGGCAAGATCGATATAATGCACACCATGCGCAATGCAGGTTTCAGCGACGCGATAATCGGCGTTTTGGAAAGGTCCGCAGGTATTGACCACCGCACACGGCTGCAAACGGGCGAGCTGTTCGGCGAGGTCGTGATTCACATCGAATGCTGCAGACTGTGCGAGCTGACCGAGTTCGGTAGCCAGTGCTTCAGCCTTGGCACGGTCACGCCCGACGATGATGATCGGCACCGACGCCTTCACCAACGCACGCGCGATGCGTTTGCCGAAATTGCCATACCCGCCGAGAATAAGCACCCTACGCATCAAGCCTCACCTCTTTCATCTGAAATGTGCCTGCATAGGCATAAACCTCACCGAACCATACATGGCGGATATCCATACGCATGCAGAAGCTATTTTCTCCCGTTGCTTCCTCCTCGGCGTAGCCTTTACCGAAAACCCAGTGGAACGGCATAGGGATGTTGTATCCCAGTAAGCTCCAAACATAGCCGTGATGGGTGAGTGTCACCTTATTATTGGCAAAGTGGTAAGCAGCACGCCAACCAATACCTAACCCCATATACTCGATCACCTCATTGCTACCCATCGGCACCATGCGGGAGCGAAAGTAGCAGGGCGGTTTACCAGGAAAGCGAAATTCACGATCGAAACAAAAGGCGCGTGAATCTGGCGCGCTGCGAAAAATTACAGTCGTGGGTACTTGGCTGCCTTGATATGGCACCAGCAGACCCGACCATTTCATCAGCGGCGCAAAAAGTCGCATCAGCTTTGAAGTGCGGACGTCCATAATGCCCTCCACCGTTACCATATCGTT
>CAZUOS010000038.1:0-8723 GCA_964621415.1 uncultured Azospirillum sp. | reverse complement strand
TCATCTCGGGAATATGCTCCGTAGCCTTGGGCTCGATAGTGGGCGGCAGGCAGGCAAGTGCCGCCATATCGGCATGGAATTGCTGGGTCACTTCGGCGGTGAGGGCCTGAATCGTGATCCCCCGCTCGATGGCGGCGGCGTTGATTTTATCGTCCACATCCGTGATGTTGCGCACGAAGGTGACGCGCGGAAAATCATGCGTCAGCAGGCGATAGAGCACGTCATACACCACCACGCTGCGCGCATTGCCGATATGCGGCCGCGCATACACCGTCGGCCCGCACACATAAAAACGCACATGGGCAGGGTCAAGCGGGACAAACGGTTCCACCTGGCGAGTAAGGCTATTGCTGAGCTGGAGCATGAGGAACGCGAGGTAAAGATGGAAGATGGTCGGCGAGACAGGATTCGAACCTGCGACCCTCTGCTCCCAAAGCAGATGCGCTACCAGGCTGCGCTACTCCCCGACGGGTGATGTGATGCACTAGCTATGGGCCAAATGCAAGCGTTACTGCGCACTGGGGACGGCAACGCCCCCCAATGCGTGCGGCAAACCGCCTTACACCGGCAGCGGGTCGCGCCACTGGTCTTTGTAGGTGGCGATAGAGAAGAACGACAGCACGCCCGCGCCAACCAACAGCCAGAGGATGGAGGTGGTGCTGCCGGTGGTACGGATCATCCACTCCGCGACGGAAGGGGTAAACCCGCCGAGAATCGCGCAGAGATTATATGCCAGCGACATACCGGTATAGCGAATGCTGGTCGGGAAAATCTCGACGAGCGTCGCCGGGATCGGCCCCAGATACCAGCCCAGAATCATGGCCAGAACCACCTGCCCGCCGAGGATCGGCAGGAAGCTGCCAGCCTGCATCAGCTGGAAGGCGGGATAGGCGAGCAGAATCATCGCCACAATCGCCATCAGCAGCACGGGGCGACGACCAATGCGATCCGCCAGCTTGGCGGCGGGGAATACCGTCAGCAGCATGCTGGCCATGGCCAGCGAGTTGATCTGCAACGCTTGTTCCTCGGTGAGGCCGAGATGGTTTTTCGTATAGGCGATCATGTAAATGGCGATGGTGTAGAACGGGATCGTCACGAAAATATAGGCCATGAAGGCGCGCAGCATCCGTGCCGAGTGCTTGACGAACGTGTCGCGCACAGGCGATTGCGACAGGGTGCCGTCTCTCTTGGCTTGCTCATAGACTGGGCTTTCGTCGCCATGATGGCGGATATAGTAGCCCACCACGCCGATGCCGACGCCAAGGAAGAAGGGCAGGCGCCAGCCCCAGCTATAGAACGCTTCCGGGCTGAGCGAGCTGGCGACAAGGGTCGACACCAGCGAGCCAAAGAGGAAGCCCACCACGAGGCTGAGTTTAATCACGCTACCGATGGTGGCGCGCTGCTCGGGCGCGGCATGCTCCACCACGTAGGAGATGGAGCCGGAATACGCCCCGCCAAGCGATAGGCCCTGGACGATGCGAATCAGCGTCAGCAGGATGGGCGCGGCGATGCCGATCGCCTCATAGCTTGGCAACAGGCCGATACAGCCGGTCGGGATCGCCATCATCATCATCGAGGCGGTAAGGGCCTTTTTGCGACCATAGCGATCGCCCAAGCGGCCAAAGAAAATCGCTCCCAGCGGACGCGAGATAAACCCCGAGGCAAAAATCAGCAGCGTCAGAATTAGGTTCTTGCTGGCGTCGCCCTCAGGGAAGAACAGCTTGGAGAAGATAATCGCCATATGACCATAGAGCGCATAGTCGTACCACTCGAGGCCGTTCCCCAGCATGCCAGAGATAATTGCCTTGGTTTTACCACTGGTCGGTTGCTTGATGCGATCCGCGGTCATTTGTTGCTCCATTGCCATGAGAACCTCGTGCGGGGGGTGAAATGGCTAGCGACACTAGCAATCTCTTCGCGAATGCCAAGCAGAAACGATGCTGCGCTGCGGTATGGCTTAGGCGTTGACTAGTGTAGTGTTACACGCAAAGCTTTGCTGTATGAGAGCAGATTTTTGTGATTAGATTCTCTGAAAAAATCCCGACATGCCGACCATATCGGGACTTTTTCGGAGAAAAATAATCACAAAAATTTGCCCTCAGACTGTAAAGCTTTGCGTGTAACACTACACTAGCCCCGCCGTGGGCGCAATGGCCGGGGCCTCGTGTTGAATCTGGGCGATTTTAGTGCCGGGGGGCTTGGCGGCCCCCGGCGCTTGCAGGAAGGGGTTGAGGGCGTCGTAAAGCAGTGCGGCGGTGCCGCCCATATCCACGCCGGGCACAATATCCACGATGTCGGCCACCGCCTTGCGCAGGGCGGCCGGGCCGCGCGTGGTGGGCTCGTGCTGACAATCCGGGTGGCGGGCCATGGCGTGGGTAAGGGCAGGGCGGATCTCCGCCGCATCGGCATACATCCAGGTGAGGTTCGGCATCGCCTGCGTGAGGGCCTCGATGATGGCCGGGCGCTCGGCGCTGGGAAACTGGCCGAGCAGCCGTGCGGTCACATCGCCCAATTCTTCCATTTGTTCGGCATAGCTGTTTTTCACCCGACGGCCCACCTCCACCACCAGCTGTTTGGCACGTTCTTTCAGCTCGTCGGGGGTGAAGTTAGCGGTCTTCGGGTGCGCCTTGATTTCCGCCAGCCCGCGCGCCAGCAGAAAGTTCGCCATATGCTCGACCATTTTTTCCTGTTCTTTGGCACCCAGCAGGGCGGGCATTTTATTGATGTAATCCGCGAGGCCTTCGGAAAGCGTATCGATATTGCCGGTTTTTTGGCCGTAATGGTCGTTCTTGGTGAAAAGCAGCGCAAAGTCGCCAACGAGATAGACGCGTTCACCAATCGCCTGATTGCGCCGCGCACCTTTGGTGGCGCCTATCAGCCGCAGGCTGCTGGAGCTTAATGTGCCAAAGCCACTCACCAGCTGTGGGTTTTCGCGCAGGCCGTTCCATAGGCGCCGCAGCGGCCCGGCCTCTTCCATCGGTGCATCGGCCGATGGATGCTTGGGCTTCACCATCAGGAACGACCAGGAAAAGATGGAGGTCAGCGCTCCCGCAATATCACTTTGGAAGCCGCTCAGCCGCTGCATGAAATTGCCGCGCGTGCCTTTGTGCAGGTAGGTCTGGGCGGTGGCCACTTCCGCCGCAGTGGCACCGGGCACTGTGCCCGCCAGCAGGGCGCGGCTATGCGTGCGCTCCATAAACGCCGCAAGGATATATAGGCCCATACCCAAATTGTTGAACATCGCACCGAACTGAATGGGGTAGCGGCGCAAGCTGCGCACTAAATTGTGGAACCAACCGGTGCCCGGGCTGTCGCGAGCTTCGTCGTAGTGCACATCCAGCAACTCGCCGCCCTGTTTGAGGGTATGATCGATTTTCTGTTGGAACTCACTAAACGCCACCTCATCATTGGTTTTTGCCACAAACAGATACGTATAGGATTGCAGCAGAAACAGCCCAAACCCGCTGGTGCGCAGCAGGTTGCGCAGCTTGAAAAAATTACCGAACTTATCCGGCGAAAAGAGGAACCCCTCAGCCACCAGATTGATAAATCCGTTCGCTCGGGCGGGGTCTTTGAGCGTGCGCGTCGTCGCACCGACGGCCGATTGTACCGCCTCGATCCCCGCGTGAATCGGCACCGAAGGATGCATCAACAGCTTCCCAACCCCACGGCCAACGCCCAGTTCCTGAACAATCTCGCGCGGGCTGCTGCCCTCGCCCAAATGGTGCAGCTCAAGCGTCGGTTCGCCTTGCTCGGTTTTCCCCTCGTGCACCGCATAGCCACGGGCGGCGAATTGTTGCTTGGCGTGCTCACGCTCGGCCAAGGCGGTGGCATCGGTGTTGGCATAGACTAAGGTGGCACGCCAATCTTTGTCCGCAAGTGTCTGTTCCAGAAAGCGTATCTTGCTTTCCGGGTGGTCGTAAATATAGACCTGTTTGCGGTTATGCGGGTGTACCAATCGAGACTCCTCCAGCCTCGAGAATAGCACCCGCCAGGGGGGAAGCTCAAATGACACATTTGTGACATTTTGCGTGAAACCCATTCGCAAATCAGGGGTTTCTGGTTGCGGCAAAATAGAATTGCTGATTGAGTTGATGTCTGCAAAATGCAATCCATGGTGGTGTGATGAGCTCGCCTTTGCCGTTTCCGAATCTGGATAAGCCGATGCGGCTACTGGTGGTCGACGATCAAGCGTTCGACCGTAAAATGATCGCTTCGCGCCTGCACGAGGTCGCGCCGGAAGAGACTGAAATTGCCGAGGCCGCGAGCGGCATGGAAGCGATGGAGCGGGTGCAGCACGCCAACCCGCCGTTCGATTGTCTGCTGCTCGACATGAATCTGCCTGATATTCATGGGGTTGACCTCACCACCATGCTGCTGAGCCTGAACCCCAACCTCAGCATCGTGATGATTACGGTCGAAGCCGATATGGACAAGGCCATCAAATGCTTGAAAGCTGGGGCAGAAGATTTTCTGATTAAAGGCGAATACACGAATATGGGGCTGTATCGCGCCGTGCGCTACGCCATCGAGCGTCGTCGGGCAACGGCCGAGAATTACAGCCTGCACAAGGATCTGGAGCGTGCGCGCGAGCTTTCCGCCGCCCAGAAGGAGTTTATCCACCTGGTCAGCCACGAGTTCCGCACCCCGATTGCCATCATCTCCGGCGCGCTGCAATTGCTGGGCGCCAAAGCGCCGGAATTGAAGGGCGGCGTGGGCGCGCCACAATTCCGCAAGATTGAAGACGCCATCAGCCGCCTGATCGGCCTGCTCGATAACGTGCTACGCCTCAGCATGGTGGAAGACGGCAAAGAAGTCTTCTCGCCATTCCCCTTCGATATGGCGGCGACGGTCACTCAGGTGCTCGAATATTTCGATGAAAAGCGCCTACAGGCACAGGTGGGCGAGGCACCGCTCAGCTATTATGGCGACCAGCGGCTGGTGGAATACGCGCTGCATAACGTCATCAGCAATGCCATGAAATATTCCCCGGCGGATACGAAAGTGGAAGTGTTGCTGCGCGCGCTTCCGGGGGGCATCGAGATCGCCGTCACCGACCATGGGGCAGGCATGTCGAAAGAGATGATGGCCCGTGCGGGCGAGAAGTTCTACCGCGATAGCCGCACCTCGCATATCGAGGGCACCGGGCTTGGCATTCACCTCGCCCGGCGCTTCATGGCCTATCACAGCGGCACCCTCACGTTCGAGAGCGAGCTGGGTCGTGGCACCACCGTGCGCCTCACCTTCCCCTATGATGCCGGGTTGGTCGAAGCGGTGTAGGTTACGCCGGCTCCACCGCCACTACTTCGGGGATATAATGCTTTAGCATGTTCTCGATGCCGGATTTCAGCGTTGCGGTGGAGGAGGGGCAGCCCGCGCAGGCGCCATGCATCTCGAGATAAACCACGCCTTCCTCGTAGCGATGGAAGAGAATATCGCCGCCATCCTGCGCGACGGCAGGCCGCACGCGGGTTTCAATTAGCTCGATGATCTGGTCGACGATCTCCTGCTCATCGGCGCTATAGAGGGTGCCTTCGCTCGCGGCTTTCGGGGCCACCTCCGCCATCAGCGGCAGGCCGCGCTGGTAATGTTCGAGGATGGTCGTCAGGATTTGCGGCTTCAGCGTCTCCCACGACGAGCTTTCCGTTTTAGTAACGGTAATAAAATCACCGCCGAAAAACACCGCGCGGATGTCCTTCAACACAAACAACGCGCTGGCGAGCGGGCTCGCCTTCGCGTTCTCGGCATCGGTAAAAAATGCAGTTTTATCGCCGAGCACGGGCTGGCCGGGCAAAAACTTCATGGTGTTGGGGTTAGGCGTGGCTTCGGTCTGGATGAACATGGGAAACTCGTTTAAAAATCAGAATTAAAAATCCGGGTCGGCGTAATGGCTCGGGGCCTTAAACCCCTGCACCGAATCCTCCAGCAGGTCGCGGAAGGCAGGGCGGCATTTGATGAGCGCGTACCATTCTTTCACCGCCGGGTGCTCGTCCCACATTACATCGCCGAGGTAATCCAGGCTCGAGAGATGAGCGGCGGCGGTGATATCGGCGAGCGTGAGATATTCCCCCGCGAGCCAATTGCGACGGCTGAGCAAATGCGCGATATAATCGAGATGATAGCCGATATTGCGCTTGCCCGCGCGGATGGCTTCGGAGGACGGCTCGCCATAACCCATCAGCCGTTTATAGAGCTTCTCAAACAGCACGAGCTGCGTCACCTCGCGGTCGAACTTCACGTCGAACCACTCGACCAGCCGCCGTACCTCGGCACGCTCGAGCGGAGTATTGCCGAAGAACTGCACGTCCGGGTATTGGTCGTCGAGATATTCGCAGATCGCATAGGGGCCACAAATCGGCTGCCCCTTTTCGGTGAGCAGCACCGGCACTTCGCCCGCCGGGTTCAGCGCGAAAAACTCCACCCGCCGCGTCCAGAATAATTCCACCTTCAGCGCATGCGGCACGTCTTTCTCGCGCAGCATCAGGCGAATCTTGCGGCAACTGGGCAGCAGCGGCGAATGGTAAAGCGTCAGCATGAGAGTCTCATACACGCAGCCAGCCGTAAGACGCAATCCCCGAATGCGCTCATCCACCGATCATCGGCGAGGGGGCGGCCTCGCGGCTCACCCGCATGGCGGTATAGAGCGCCACCAGCCCCGCCAGAATCAGCACGCCGGTGCTGACCGGTTGATAGGTCACGATCAGCATGAGTGTATCGAGCAGCGCCACGGGCGTATAGGCCACGGCGGCCAGGCTCATCGCCGCCGGGAAGGAGATTTTATCCTTCGTAACCTCGGCAATAATCAAGCCGCCCAGCCCCAGAAACACCAGCATGAAGAGGCGCAGCACATAGAAGAAGAGGGTGGCGAACACCCACATCATGCCGCCCAGCAGCACATACAGCTTCGGCAGCATGGCATGCACGAATTGGGTCAGCGATTTTGCCGAATCCTCGGCCACCGCGCGGTTGATGACCAGCGTGGTTTTCTCGTCCACATTCAGGTCTTTGAAGCTTTTTACCTCGGTCTTGCGATCGCTCCGATACATCAGCTCATCCGTGGTCAGCAGCATCGGCGTGGTCATGTTCTGGTGCGTCGTCGCCCCGGTCGTATCGATGGTGAGCAGCGGCGCGTTTTCAAACGGTACGCCAAACAACGTGCCCGAGAGACGAATCACCGTCGCCTTCGGTTCCTGCGTCACGATTTTTTGTTGTGCGAGGGTCATGTTCGGCCATTGCGCCGCCACCTGCGCCACCGCATCATCGAAGAAGGGCGTCTTGCCATCGCGCACGGCAAAAAACTCGTGATGCAGTTTGGTGCCGAAGGTGAGCACCACCAGTAGGCAGCTCAGCGCCACCAGAAACAGCGTATAGCCCAGGCACAGCGACTGTTTGGCCCGCACCCGACGGTACAAAGGAGCCGAGTGAAACGATTCCATCAGCGTGGTAAATACCGACATACTATCCCCGTATAAAGCGTGCCAAAAACTGCGGCAACTGTGATTCAATCGGCTGCGGCTCGATCCCGAGGGCCGAGAAACCCGCCGCACTGGCCGAGGCGACATTATCGTGCCGCAGCAGTGCCACCTGATCGCGCGTGATCATCGGCTTCAGCGGCAACAGGCGCGCCTTGATTTCGCACGCCAGCCCCATCACCTGCGCGATGGGACGCGGAATCGGCAAGAAGCGCGTGGGGCGGTGGGTGATCGTGCCCATCAGGCGCAATAACTCGCGCATACGATAGGTCTTCGGCCCCGCCAGCTCATAGGTTTTACCCGCACTGCCAGGGCGCTTCAGGGCGCGCGCCACGGCCAGTGCCACATCCGTCACCAGCACGGGCTGGAAGCGGGTTTTGCCGCCGCCAATCAGCGGCAGAAAGGGGCTCAGCAGCTGCATCCGCGCGAAGCGCTGGAAGAAGCCATCCTCCGGCCCAATAATCAGCGACGGACGCAGGAACGTCGCCCCCGGAAATGCCTCGCGCACGGCCAGCTCGCCCGCCAGTTTGGTGCGGCCATAGCGCGTATCGCTCGCCCGCTCGACCCCCAGCGCCGAAACATGCACCAGCCGTGTGGCTCCGGCGCGGCGCGCCTCGTTGGCGACGGCCTTCGCCCCGGCGATGTTGATGGCATCGAACCGTTGCCAGCCTTTTTCATAGAGAATGCTCACCAGACTCACCACGGCATCACTGCCGACGAACTTTCCGTGCAGTGTCGCGGGGCGGGTAATATCGGCATGCTCAACGGCGATCTGCCCCGGATTGCCAAGCGGTTTCAGAAACTCCGCCGCGATGGTGTCGCGCACCAGCACGCGCACGCGCCAGCCATCCTGCGCCAGCCGCTTCACCACATGCCGCCCCACAAAACCCGAACCGCCCACCACCGTGACCAATGGATATGCCTGCATCTTCACTTCCTCCTGCTTGGCTCAAACATAACAGCGTAAGGGGCGAAGGCAAGCCGCACGGCTGATTTCTCAAACAACTGCGTCGTGAGGATTGACAGGCGTTGCACAAACACTTATAGAGACCGCCTCCTGAAGTGCCCAGGTGGCGGAATTGGTAGACGCACTAGCTTCAGGTGCTAGCGCCGCGAGGCGTGGGGGTTCGAGTCCCTTCCTGGGCACCAAAAACTCCTTTCAGGAACTTTCAGAAAACCCCATCTATTGTTGAAAAATGGCAGATATGCTTGTAAGAAAGCATCCATATCTCGTCAGGTCACTCCACTGTG
>CAZUOS010000037.1:6152-8776 GCA_964621415.1 uncultured Azospirillum sp. | reverse complement strand
GGGCTAGGCAGCGTGCTGGCGTAACCCAGCCGCACCAGAATCATCTCGAGCGTG
The DNA here is from genome assembly GCA_964621415.1 of uncultured Azospirillum sp. GTDB lineage: Bacteria > Pseudomonadota > Alphaproteobacteria > Rickettsiales > UBA3002 > QFOX01. The sequence goes on along the minus strand of CAZUOS010000037.1, from coordinate 8,722 downwards.
GCGGGGGCGAAGATAGCGTGGCGCAGTTCCTCCGCGCCTTTACTCAGAATCTGCCAGGCGCGGGTGAGGGCGGGCACGTGGAGGGTCGCCGCCATTTCCTTGGCCAGCGCTTGCTCGGCCGGGGAATAATGCAAATTGTTAAGCAGCGCCGGGGCCACCACAATGCGGGTGAGGTAATGCGTGATATCGAGCAGATCGGAGAGCAGCGCCGAAGGATCCGCCCCCTGATGGTGCAGCTTTTGAGCGAGGGCGAGGGCCTCGTCCGTGCGGCCATCGAACAGCGCTTTCAGCACCGCGAAGCTCTGCGATTTATCGGCAAGGCCCAGCATGTCGCGCACCGAATCGGCGACGATATTCACGGCCCCGCTCGCATCCGTATGCATGGCGATCGCGCGGTCGAGCAGCGAGAGGGAATCGCGCACCGAGCCTTCGGCGGCGGCGGCAATCAGCGTCGCGCAATCCGCCGGCAGGGTGATGTTTTCCTTGTTTGCCACATTCACGAGATGCTGGCTCAGCTCCTCCATCTCGACACGTTTCAAATCGAACCGCTGGCAGCGCGAGATGATGGTGACGGGGATTTTGCGGATTTCCGTGGTGGCGAAAATAAACTTCACATGCGGCGGCGGCTCCTCCAGCGTTTTCAAAATCGCGTTGAACGCAGACTTCGAGAGCATGTGCACTTCATCGATGATATAGACTTTGTAGCGCGCCGAAACGGGTGCGTATTGCACCGAGTCGATCAGGTCGCGCATGTTATCGACCCCGGTGTTCGATGCCGCGTCCATCTCGATCACGTCGACATGCCGATCCTCGGCAATCGCCACGCAATTGGGGCAGACGCCGCAGGGGGTGGTGGTGGGTTCGCCGTTGCCATCCGCCCCGATGCAGTTGAGGCCGCGCGCGATAATCCGCGCTGTGGTGGTTTTTCCGATGCCGCGAATGCCGGTGAGAATAAACGCATGCGCAATGCGCCCGCTCGCGAACGCATTGGTGAGCGTGCGCACCAGCACTTCCTGGCCGATGAGATCGGCAAAGGTTTGCGGGCGATATTTACGGGCAAGAACGCGGTACATAGGGGGAGCCGTTGGCGGTTATGCCACCGATGTTAGCGCTTTTCCTGGTTGTGGCAAGGCTGGAGGTAGGTTCTCCACAGTTCTGCGTTAGTTATGGTTGGCGGAGGCACCGATATGTTTACGTAGCCAACGCCGCGACGGTTCCTCAACCCCGTGATAGAGAAACGCGGCGAAGGCAATGGACGCAACCATAATTCCGCCAAGCATGCCCAGACCTTCAAGCCAACTGATGGGCGAAGCCTCCTGAGGCTCCGGAGCGCTTCCTACGGTGATTACCCCGAGCACTTCCATCACAAACACGTGACACATATAGAGCGAGAAGGAGATATGCCCCAACCACACGGCAAGGCGTGTCGAGAGAAGTTGGGAGACGACCCCTGAAGGCTGCGCCAGAACAAGAATCAGTGGCACGAATAAGAGGGCCGTCACAAAAGGATGGGACTCCAGCACGTAGGCAGCGATAAACCCGCCAATCACGAGATAAGCGATCGCATGCCACGGCATTTTTGCGTAAAGCGGTGAGCGGTAGAATTGGTGCATCAACATGCCTGCAATGAATTCGAAATAGATTCGTTGGGCACCGAACGCGCCAATCGGGATATTGGGCAGTGAGTAGCCCTCATGCTGCATCCACAGATATTGAGCCCCAAGGCTGGCGATAGCCAGCATCAGCGCCAGCAGGCCATGTCGGATATGTCGAACCAGCAGAATCAGCAGCGGAAAGGAGAGATAGGCCATCCATTCGGCCGAGACCGACCAGTCCAGCGGATTCCAGGAAAGCGACCCCCAGCCTCCCCACCAAGCCGACAATAAGGTGAGGTGGCGCATCATTTCGTAGAGACCGAAACGATGGCACGAGATGTCGTTTACAATATCTGGTGTTTCAGTTGGAACACCGCAGTATTCAACGGGAAATACGATACCTGCGAGCTTTAATGCCGCATAAGAAAGAATGATAAACGCATGTACGGGATAGATGCGCGCCAGCCGCAACAGAATAAACTTTTTAGAAGCGGCAAACGAGAATCCCGTGCCTAGCGATTGACCGTAAACATAAGAAAGCACAAAGCCGCTGAGTAGAAAGAAGCCGTCTACCCCGAGTGCGCCAAGATCAAGAAAATGCAGGAAGGCCGAGGAGAGATGTTCTCCGAGCGGGACATTCATCATCGTCCCCGCGGCGGAGACATGGTAAAGGAGCACCCAGAAAGCAAGAAGCCCTCTGAAGCCGGTAAGTGACGGAATATTACGATCCATGAAAGTGCTTGCTTGCAATGACGATGGTGCGATTCCTGTAGGAAAATCCTCGAATTCAAAGGTGGCTGACGGACGACCCGATTACCAATCAATACGGTTGCTGCCTCTCGGCTCTGGCCGGGTTTTCGAAATTCACCGCCCGCCGCCAGCCGCCTTCAGCATAGCAAAGGTTGTTCTTCGGGCGCAAGGGGAAAGACTATAGACTGTCGATATTCGGTGTGCATTTTACGCATCTGGGGCGTG
>CAZUOS010000037.1:0-6052 GCA_964621415.1 uncultured Azospirillum sp. | reverse complement strand
GGGGCGTGTGGCGCGCGCGGCCATTAATCCTGAATACGATCCGCCGGCAGGCGAATATACGGAGATTGCGTGCCGATTTGCGGCATGGTGGGGAATGTGTAGCCTGGCGGAATCAGCACGCTCCGCCCGGCCTTCACGCTGATCATGCCGCTGCCGATGAGGCGATAGCCATCGTTATCGTTAAAGGTGGCTTGCTGAATGCCCGTAGCGCTCACCAGATTGCCGCCTTTGGGCATCACCACGATGCGTGAGGAGGGGTTGATTACCGCCAGCCCATTCATGATCAGCACGCTGCCATCCGGCTGATAGACGGTGCCGCCTTCGTTGAAGGTGATGGGGGGCGCGCTCGGTTGCAGGTCGAAAATGCTTTGTGAAGGCATATAGAGCGTGCTGGGTCCGCTGGTGGTGGCCATGAATGCGGTGCGGCCGGTGATCGACTCGATCTTCGCCGAGCTGCCTGGCAGCACGTAGAGCGTTGGCCGACCAATCACGCCGAATTGTACTTTATTGCTGCAACTGCCGCTGGGATAGGTGGTGGTCAGGTCGCAGCTTGAATCGCTGGCGGCCGGACAGCTTCCGCCCGTAATGGTAATGGGGGCACCAATGCTATTACCAGCATCATCCACGCAAGTGCCGCCTGAGAGTTTACCCTGCGCACAGCCTTGCTGGCTGCTATTGGCGAGGAGGGTTTTCATCGCATCCGTGCCTGGGCAGGCGCCATTAATCGCCTCATACCCATCCGGGTGGCTCGCATCGGCGGGGCACCAGTTCACCCAATGATCTTTATAGATAATTTTACCCACCACGGCACCAGAGTCGTCCTGGCAGCTAGTGCCCACCAGTTTACCCGCCGAGCAGGTTTTCTCGTAGTGGTTTTGCACGGTGGGGCCATAGTTGAGGCCGCTGCAGCTGCTGGTCAGTTCGTCGGAATGTGCAAAAATATCCTGCCGCATCAGGATGGTGCTGGAATAGGTGCTTTCATCCGGACATTCGCCTGCTGCTGGAAGCTTTGGCGTGCCCGTGCCATCCACCGGAATAATCAAATAACGTTCAGGTTGGGTTTCATCGTAGGCGGGGATAAAGTTCGCATCCATCGTTGCTCGTGATTGTAGCCGCAAGCTGATATAGCCAACACCGGGGTTATAGGTAATCATTTGCGCGACGGGTGGCGTCAGATCCATGCTCTTCACGTAGGTGATGTCGGATGACTCACTCAGCATGACGGGCTTGCAGAGATATCTCGGCAGGGCCACTCCATCGAGCACCGGCACCCAACTCGCCCCCACACGGCGATACAGCCATAAGTTAAACGAGCCATCCTCCGTTGCCACCATGCTGTCGGCATTGGCGTTCAAGGCAATGTTCGAGGCGGAAAGAGGCATCATGCCGCCGCATGTGGGGGCCAGGGTGCCGATCGCGCTAATCGTCTGCCGTTCGCCATAGTCACCGGTGGTGTCGCTTTCGGCCGGGCACGCGGTGGATGCCGAAATCGGCGCGGTGGGGGGGCTGCTGTTTGTCGCGCCGTTTTTATCCATATAGAGATTGGCGATAAAATCGAGGCAGGTGCCGGGCGGAATGCCAACGGATTGCGAAAGCTGGCTCATGGCCGAAGAAGTCAGCTTGTTTGCCAAGCTCGTCAGCAGGGCAATGGGGGTCTGGACGCGTGGCGGAAAACCACAGGTTTTCTTAATCACATCGCGGCTGACGCTGGCCTTCGCGCCGCGCGCGCCGGGCGGCGATTCAGGGGCCTGAACATTGCTGTTCACGGCATTGTAAGGGAGATAGCCTTCGCCATTTTCGGGGCGCCAGTTCGCCGGAGGGTCCCACCCACGGGCAATGCAGTTGCTGCCTTTTGCCGCGTCAATCTTCATCAGGTCTTGTTTATCATAGGCCATGAAGCTGCCGCAATTGATGGGAGCGGCCATTGCGCCCCCTCCCGCCGTCAGCGACAGCAGCACCCCAAGCACTACAAACTGAACATAACGCATCATTGAAGCTTACAATCCGCGGATCGCTCTTTGTTACACCCGGTACGCACGTCGTCTTTCATGTGGTAGAGGCTGAGATTATCCCATGCCTTCTGTTCGCATTTAAGGATCCGTGTTTCGGCGCAATCGCTTGGGCTGCCGATACTTTTATACTCCTCCTGTGCGTCTTTGGGCAGGCTGCCAGGCTTATAGTAATAGCGCGCTTTCATCTCGCCCCAGGTGTCGGTGGTGCCGCACACATCGGGCCATTTGCCATTGTCAGGCTCCAGCACTTTCACGTAGCAGTTCTTTTTATTGTCGCATTCGTCCGATCCGGGAGCGCTCACTTCCGTCACCAGCGCCACTTTGGGCAGCCCCGGCATGTCGCCTCCCATGGCTCCCCCGCTGCCATCGGGCATCATAATCACATCCCCGCGCCGGGCATTATCCAGCCCGGTATCGAGCGACGAGGTCATGCCGCCAAAATTGGGGAACTGGCTCGATAAATCTTCCGACGCCATATAGCCCCGCCAGCCATTCGGCCATAGGGTGGGGTCTTGCTGCTTCAGGTAGACGGTGTTGTTATCCGAGGTTGGGGTGCCCGCGTTCATATAGTCGGCCAGGCTCATAAACTCGCAATCTTGTGCGCTTCCCCCGGAGCCTCTCTTGCATTTGCTGAGGCTGATTTTGGGCCAGTTTGCCGCCGTCGCGGTCAGGATCATATTCTCTGCACTGCCGGGTTTGAAGACTTTTTCATATCGCCCGAGGCACACCAGCCCCGTAGAACGCGCCGTGCGTGCCTGATAGAGCTTCAGCTCCGTCCAGCTTGTTACAGGGTCGGGCAGGTAGATTTTGATGCCGCTCGAGGAAAATGGCAGCAACTGCGTAATCGAATCGCTGGTGCTGCTGCGCCAGCCACCGGTTTTACAGCGTTGATCGGTGTATTTATCCTTGAGCTTGACCCCGTTTGCGTCCTTGAGGTTACCGCTCGCGGCGTCTGGCATGGCTTCGCGGCCTACGCCCACAATGGCGGTGTATTGCCCGGTGGTGTCGAACGGCAGTTGGGTGTTGGTGTCGCCGCCCGGCGAGCGCTGTAACGAGGTGCCCGTCTCCCACATGCGCGGATAGGGCATGTGGTTGCCGAAATAATCCTTGAAGTACAGCCCCTCCATCACCCCGCCTTTGAGCGCGTTGTTTTTGGGGTCGCTCGGATTATAATAGCGCATTTTCAGTTTGTTAATCATGGTGAACGGCTTGCGCAGGTCGTTGCAGACGTTTTGGATGTTGTATTTTTCATCGCGCGGGGTGAGTGGCCAGTTACACTGAGCTTTGCGTTGAAAAAGATTAAATGCTCCGGGTAGCATCATCTTAAACAGATTCATGCTTTTGTCTTTGGACTGATAATTGGTCGAGCATGGGGGTGAGGAAGCATCCGTGATGGGACCCCGAAGGCCGAAGCATTGCCAGCAATTCACCCGCCGCGATGCTACCAGAGCTGGCGGTGGTGCGGGCCTCCATTGATAGCAGTACGAGGTCCAGGCATTCTGTATGAGGGCCGAAAAGCCTGGACGCCACAATAAGCCCCCCGTTAAATCCGTATCGTAAAAGCACATGGCGTTATAGGTCACCCGGCGCTGAAGGGCATCCTCGAAGGCGGGGCGGCGGAACTCCAGCACATCAACAGGAAGCACGGGGTCGTTGTTGCCGCCCTTGGGGGAGGTATCGGGAGTGGCGGCAGAGGCGCCGCCAGAGGAGCTATCCGCGCCGCTTGAGGAACTACTGCTGGAAGAGCTACTGCCGCCGCCCAATCCGGGAATTGCCGAGCTAATGGCACTACCAATGCCACCTAATGTGCCGCTGGCTCCGCTTGTTCCCGTGCCGCCAGTCGCTGCACCAGTGACAGCGCCCAGCACGCCAGAGTTCTTGATTTGATCAGCGGATTTTAGCACCTCACTCATGGATTTTCCATTTGCCACATCGGTCAGTGATTTTACCGCACCTTGCACCTTGTCGAAGGGAACACCGTCTTTTGCCATTGCACTGAGTGTATCGGAGGCGCTGGATAATACGCTGGTGTCGCCACCGTTTGCCATGTAGGTCTTAAGGTTACCCATCGCCTTATCAAGATTGGCGGCTGCGCCATCAAGGGCATTGCCTGCATTAGTCGCTGCGGCTTGCACCTTATTCAGGGCATCGCCAAGTGCCAGTGCCGCTTTGCCGGATTGAATATCTCCCGCCGCATCAAAAACCTTGAAGGCACCCCCCACCTGGCCTTCGTTAATTCCAGCAACCCCCAGTGCTTTACGATAGAGCGCCAGATTTTTTGCCTGATCGGGGGTGAGGTCGGCCGGGTTCATTTTGGTGAGTCCCTGCAGTTTTTGCAGGTTCTCTACCGAAACCTGGCCGAACATTTTTCCGACATTTTCCTGAGCTTTCGCAAGTGTGTTCTGCATGCCCTCAACGCTGGTGAGATCATAGCCTTGCGACTCCAGCTTATCCTTAATGCCTACCACATCCGAGACACTTACGCCTTTGTAGCTGGCATTCATTACGGCTTTTTCAATGGCATCGCTCGCCTTCGCGGTGAGATCCAGCTTACTCATGTCAAAGTTTTCCGCCTGCCCCTTGATCTTATCAAGCGTATCGCCGATGTTTGACATGCTGCCAGAGAGGTCATTAATATCAACGCCATATTTCTGAAGCTGCTGGACGACGGCAGAGTTTTCCACGACTTTCATCACGGCGTCTTTCCCTTGCGCGGCCACCGCATCGAGAAACTCCATTGAGCCAAAATCCATTCCTGACAGGGCTTTAAAATCCATGCCTGTCATTTTCGATAGGTTATCAAGTCCCAAGTCTTTTATTTTGTCAAACGACAGACTTTCGCCACTGAACAGATCGTTGAAGTTCATATTTGCAAGGTCTGACAGGTTCCCCGCATAATTAGCATACTGGGCGATGCGGCTCAGCAAACTCTTCTTCTTCGCCCCGGCGCAATACACCGAGTTTTTGATGCTGAACGGAGCGGTGTAGGTATAGAGCATGGCATAAATACCCACGGCTTTTCCTAGCTTTTGGATATTGCCGAGCGCGTTGATGCCGGGGTCGGAATAGTCGCGGTCGGTCACCAAATAATCCCAACGTGGCGAGAAGGGATGGGTGGGGTCGACAATCTCTTCGTAGGGCACGGCGCTGTTGGAGGAGGCTCGCACTTCAGGGAAGGGGCTTGGTGGGGACAGTGGATTATCGAGGGTGGTGCCGCATGGCAGATGCGGCTCGCGGTCGCACGGCAGGTATTGACCCAAAATACAGGGTTTGCATTTGAGCAGGCTGGGGGTGGTTTTGCGATAGTTCGGATCAACCAGAAGTTTCTGCCATGCCACCTGCAGGTAATCCGATACCATGTATTCATTATCCGCCGTGAACGTGCGCAAGGGCTGGCAATGCGTTTTGGGGCTGATGAGGGCCGAGGGATCGTTCGGATCTTCCACCGAGAGCTGTTTGGCGTTTTCCTTCTGATACGGATAGAGGGAAGAGTTGAGAATATATTGGTTCGTGCAGTTATCCAGCTGCAGGCGCGTTAGCACTGCATCATCGTAAGGGTTGGCGGGATTTTGCGGCAGCTTGAGCTGGGTGGTGCAGGCCGCCAGGCGCGACGTGCCTTTGGGGGTATTGCCAATCATTTCAAAGGTTTTTGATGCATCCCCCGGGGTGCCGATGGAAAAAGTTCCCGCATACGGCAATTCGGGGTTGGTTACATCGCGCGGATAGGCAAAAAGGAAGGGGTTATAGGAATCGATATAGGATCGTAGCGGCGTATCGAGCATGCGCATCGGCATGGCAGGGCAGGAGGCTCGCGTGCCCACGGTGGCCGGGTTGGCACCCTGGATCATGTCGCAGGTGACGGTGGTGTCGCGATAACGATTATCGCAGGCCACCGTGCCATAGCCCGTGGGTTCCTGACACATCTGCGCGAACGCGTGGGGGGCGCCCAATAGCGTCAGAAAAGCAACGATCGCCAAGCGTTTCGCCGTCACAACCCACCCGTATGCGAGAAAGCGTTTACACAGAATCCGTGAGGAATA